>NZ_QSIG01000039.1:0-30916 GCF_003468525.1 Prevotella sp. AM34-19LB
AACTTTATAATTGGACACTACAAAGTTACTTAAAATCAACGAGATGCACAACTTTTTCTCCATAAAAATATACTAATTTTCAGGCGGTTTTTTAATTCCGCCAACAGGTAACCAGTTGTATGATATGGCTGCTGAGTATGCCGAGAACAACTTGAAAGGGGAGGAACTTGATTATTATTATCGTATCACTGACTAACAAAGGTAACGGAGAGACTAACCACCTCTCCATAACTAAGCTACAGAATGGAAACAAGATTTAAAATGGCTGCAACGCAAAGACAGATGAACTATCTCCTCAGTCATTATGGTGTCAAACTTTACGAGAGAATGGATAAGGAAGAGCCTAAGTTCCCGATTCCTGGGGAAGCAAACGTTTATCTTTGGAAGGTGCTGCTTCGTCATCCAGAAGGATTGTCAATTCCTTCCTTGATAGGTTACTCTAAGTTGTTGCCAATGTTGAGAAACTCATATAAAAAGCAGAAAGTATGAAAAAGAAAAGTGTTATGCAAGAGGACTTCGAGAAATTCTTGAAGTCCCTTCCCAAGAAAGTGTTTGTGAACACGGAAAGCGACAATGGGGATTGGTGGTATTCCTTTGCCTTCTCCGAAAACATCTATTTGGCTCTTTATTCTCACCAGACTGATGAATTTGTGCGCATCCAAAGAGTTGCTGGCAAAGAAGAAGCGGACTTTGACTTGTTTGCTTTGATGGATGATTACCTTACGGAAGAGGACACCTTGCAAAGTACAGGCATCTCGAAGACTTATAGCATCGGAGGAAGTAGTGACGGAAAGTATTTCTATATTTATAATGATTAGTTGTTAAAGTAATGAACACAAAAGTCAAAGAGAAAATGGAAGAGGTGAAGGCTACCTATCATGACTCAGAAGTAGTTATGGGAGAAATGCTGGCTTCTGTTCCTGCTGATGGGCTAAGCATGGAGGAAGCCTTCTTCCTATATGTCGCAGCGCTGAATTGGGCTAATGGCGATGAGTTTACACAAATCCTAGGTGATAATGAGGAAGAAGGTGTCAATCTTGTACTCGAAGCAAAGAAAATGATTGGTGTTATAAAATAACAAAGAAATAACTTGCAAGTTACGAAAAAGTTTCGTAACTTTGCAAGCACATAACAATAAATAGAAAAAAATAAATATGGAGAATATTGGAACAATAATAAGTATTTTAGTCGGATTGGTAACATTGTTATCAATGCTTGTTTGGTTTGGGCGTTTTATCCAACGTGTTAATGTTCATGACAAGAAGTTGGATGAGGTCTCTAGTGACATGTATGATATTAAAAAGCTGGTTACAATCCACGACTCAAAAATGGATGCTATATCTAAAAATGTTGGCGCTCTTCGTTTAGATGTGGATGACCTGAAGCAAGACATGACTTCAATAAAGACTTTGCTTATGGCAAAGTTCAAGGAATTTGAGGTGGTCTTTTCTGGGAAACATTCGCCTAGAGCTTTGAATGAAACAGGGCAGAAGATATTTGATGATATGCACGGAAAAGAGTTTTTGAAAAAGAACAAGGATTTGTTGTTTGCTTATGTAGACAAGGAGAAACCAAAGACCGCCTATGATGTTGAAGGTTTGTGCTACTTGGCTTGTCTCATGAATGTGAACAATGACGCCTTTATTGAGATAAAGAGTTTTCTCTATAACTACCCAACCATCACTTTGCCTGATGGCAAACCTCATGAGGTAACGATGGATGAAGCTTGCTCGGTACTGAGTCTTCCTTTGCGTGACATGTATTTGGAGGAACATCCTAATATAATAAGATAAAGTATGGATTCATTGTTGATTTTTATGACAGGCGTTGCAATAATAGCAGCAGGGCTTGCTTTTTGGGTAAACACCAAAATGGGGAAAAAATGGATTGATAGTTTGTAAGGTAAATCCAGAAATCATTAGCGTTTACAATGACAGAATTGGCTATTATTGCTGTTGGCATATTGCTGTGGAGCAATACAAGAGCTGGTAAGAAATGGTTGAAAGAACTTTAAGTATTTATAGAGGTGGCAAGTTGCATTGCTGCCTCTTAATTTTTCGGCTGCTCCCTCTTCAGTCGCAGCCAACAGGCGAACCGTTCAGCTTCGCCTGTAAAGCGGTATCGCCGATGGGTGTCTTGGTAAATGTTCCAAATAGTAGCTGTTTGGAACATTTGCGCTTTTCTTATGTCTATGGCTTCGCTTTATTCCCTTTCTCCTGACTTTCATCCATCCTCGGCTTCACTGAGTTCTCCTGAAAGTCTGGAGAAACTGCACTATGAAGCCATAGAGCAGCAAGGGAGATAGGTCGAACCTTCATGTGGGGCTTTGGCCACCACACCCCTTGGCGGATGGCATACATGCGAGGAGGACTTTTCTTTCAGGGTAGGCTTGCTTCCGTTTTTGGCGAAGATGGACTTCCTTCCCATCTCCACCTATTTTGAAAGCCAGGCTACCCCTCTCTCCAAGCCACATGGACATGCCATTCTCCTCACAAGTGTGCCATCCTCTACGCTCCTATATCTATAGCCGAAGTTTCGGAATCTTATTTTTCTGTTTCTATATTTCCTTATTTTCTTATTTCTTTATATATTTATATAAGTATATAGTTCTATAAGAATATAATTGTTCCTACCTATAAAACTACAGTGCTATATCTATATTTTTCTTTTCTACTTTTCTTATATCTATGTTTTCATATTTGTTTCTATTGTTCGACCTCACTTTTTTATTGAAGCGGTAGTGTGACCTCTGCCTCCCTTGCTTTTTCCTGTGCAAAGTTATGGCAGCCCTGTCAGATGCCAAGTACCAGGAGAGGACTCCTTATTTGGCTAAAACTTTCCTGGAAGCCTTCCGCAAATAATTCTTATTTGGGCATTCCTGAAAAGTTTCTACCAAATTCCTTGGCGTTCTGACTCCTCTGGGCTGCCATTCTTTCTGCACGTAAAAAGGCTACAGGAGGCGAAGGACACGCCGAGGTATGATAAAAAAAATATCGGATCGAACGAAACAAATAACTGTAAAAGGCTAGAAGGTTCCGGAAATCCAAAGTATAATTTTTAAAGTTGAACCGTTAAAATGAGATTGACAATGAAACAGATTATTAAGTTTCTCAAGAAGATGAGTGTGGAAAACGCTTTGTTTTTCTTCTCAATGTTTGGAGTGGCAATGATGGCTTTTGCTTTCATGGGTGGTAACATGCGCTTCCTTGATGAGGGATTGGCCATCTGGCTGATAATAGCTGGAGCAGTGATAGCTGGTGTGGGAATGATTGGAGTCTTCGCTAAGAACGACTTCTTCATCTACGACATCAACGAGACTTCATAGATTCTTTCGGGAGAGGTGAATAACCTCTCCTGTGCTTCTTTTTATGTTAGGCAAAGGTGGTGGTATATGTTAAAAATGAAAGATATATCATTTTATAGCAGTCATTTTAAGTTCCATCACTTATCTTTGTAACTTCAAAAATATAGATGATATGAGAATGAATGAGATTTCTTGGCAACGAATGGGTTGTATGAACCATAGTGCCAACGTTGTTCCTGCAGGAAAACCCTATAAGAAGCAAATGCTTCAGGGAAAAGTCTTTCCTGTCACTAAAGCACAGGCTAGGAACTTTGTTCTGATGGGGTGTCTGCTCAATGAACTTAACAACGAGGATGTTCGGGTAGTGGAATTGATACTGAACAAGCATGGAATTGTTGGCAACTACAGCTATGCCAAGAAAAAGGGGATGGTGAGACTCGTCAACTCATGTGATTTCGACAAGGCTCTGAGAATGGAATATAATTTTTAAAATTTGATGATATGGAAGAAAAGTATGAGAGTTTTAAACAGAAAATTCTGAAACTGAACGAACTCGCTTTGAGAGGGGAAGAGGGAGAAACCATTAATGCTCGAAAGGCAATGGTTAGGCTTTGCTCTACCCTGGGTGTTAATTTGGAGGACATCTTGAATGAGAGCGAACAAAAGAAAGAATATGTCTTCAATGTTGGATGTGACCACTTGCTGAAGGAGCTGTTCTTTATGTGCAGTGAGAAAATCTTGGGCGACGGTGAGATTTGGTATAAGGAGAAGAATAGCCATATATTCTTGGAACTTACTCCTTCACAATATGCCGAGTTGTTTACTTACTTCGATTTTCACAAGGAAAACTTCAAGAAGGAACTGAAAGCTACAAGGAAAAGATTGCTTCTGGCATATTTGTTGAAACATAATATCTATGTTGGTAATGATGACGGAACAGACAAAGAGCTTTCATCGGAGGAACGCCGCAATGCTTGGAAGACTTTGCAGATGGTTGATGGCTTGGAAAATGTGTCTTATTTAAAATCTTTGGAAGACAAGTAAATGGAAAAGAATGATATTTAATACAATGAAATGGTGATTGCCAGAATGAGAAAAATGAGGAAAGAGGCAGAAAAGCGAAATAGTCTCTGCTTTTGGAGTGTTTACACTAAAAACAGAGACTATTTTGTTATTAATATGTGTGAGATATGGTAACAAACACTGTCTCACCAGAATATCCTATCTTATAGGTTACTTCTTCCACAAGCCAGCGATAATCCGTCAATCCTTCGTTGAAAATTTCTTCATGCTCGTCGCCATACACCACCATATGCAGGAGAGACTTGTCTTCTAGCTCCTTTACGTTCCTTAGGTAGGATGGTGTCCTGTCGTCTTCTTTTCGAATCTCTTCCAATAGTAAGTGCAGGTCACTGTCGGAATTGGATAGTTGGCAGTAAAGCTGCTTGAATATCATGTCTTCGTAGTCGGAGAGCATGATGAATTCTCCTTTTCGAGGAATTATGGACATTTCGCATTCTATGAAGAATGCTCTGTGGGGATAGCACTCTGGGATATTGTTATAACAATCTATTCCTGTGCATCCCCAAACATTTTTTGGTAATAATATGACTTTCATCTTGATTTCTGGTATTGCTTAATATTCCGACAATGCTTCACTGCGGGAAACGCTTCTAGCCACAAAACTGAAGGAATTGCCTGTGCTCTTGTACTTGCAAGGTTCGCCTACTTTCGAGACTGCCACGCAAAACACAGAGAGTGGAAGAGGAGCTTCGGGATGCTCTTTTACAAAACTCTCGATTTGTTCCTTGAACCAAAATGCTTTCTTGCCATTGAAAACCACTACAAGGTTGCCGTTGCATTCTATGGCTGCCCTGCCAACTTCTTGGTCAAATATGTCAACTTTTTCCATTGTGCAACTTATTTTAGTTCTCTTACTTCCATGTTTACACCTCTCTCATAGATGACAAAGGTGTAGGTCTTTCCCTTATACTTGAACTCATCTATGGTACGTGATATGTCACGGCCTTTTACGTTCTCTTTCCCGGAAAGTCTGTTCATTTCGGCAACTTGGTTCTTCCTGTAATAGCCCAATATACCTTGTATGACCAAGATTGCGGCGACAATGGCAAATAGCCAAATGTTGTCTTTGAAAAATTTTCTCATCTGTCTTGTTCTTTAATTGTTATTATACTCTTCTATGGCCTTGAATATCTCCAAAGCCACTTGCGGAACCCAGGCATTGCCGTATGCCTTTATGGATTCCTTTCTCCATTTTCCTTCAGAAATGGCAAGGTCGTCCACATCGAAGGGAAGCCCATCATCTCCTCTGCATATAGCGGGTTGAACTGACGGGAACCCTGTGAACCCCCGGTTTCCTCTGCTACTTTCTTCGGTGATGGCAGCTTGCCGTTCATGGCAAGGGCTGTCAGTCCCATTCCCATCTGGCTCTTGGAATTGAGCTTGGTGGTGTACTTGGTCGCCTCCGCAGCTGTAGGCGTAGGGAGGAGGTGCAGGGGCAGGAACTCCGTCTTGCCCTTCTTGTTGCAACGTTTCAAGCCCTGTGTCTGTACGGTGGGCAACAATCCATATCCTGTTTCTTCTATGGGGCGCTCCTGTGGCACAAGCTGGAATAACAAGCGGTTGGACTTCATATCCTTCTCGCTCAATGTCTTCACAGATGGCATCGAGGATGTACCTGTATTCTTCTCTACATACAACACTTTCTTCGAAGAGAAAGTCTGAACGTCCCATTTCAGTGACACTGCTGGGTTGTACCATCGTCGTGATGCCAACAACGTTTTCAGCAACGACCCAAGTGGGCTGTATCTCCCGAATCGCTCGTAGCATTTCAGGCCAGAGGTAGCGGTCATCTTCCGCTCCTTTTCTGCTTCCTGCATAGCTGAAGGGCTGACAGGGAAATCCGCCTGTGAGAACATCGACTTTTCCCTTCCACTTCGTGAAGGTTGTCTTGGTGATGTCTTCATAACTTTCTGAATTTGGAAACCAATAGTCAAGAACTTGCCTTGGAAACTGCTGTATCTCGCAATGGAAGAGATTCTTCCATCCCATCCAGGAGGCTGCAAGCTCCGCACCGCTATCCCCGAGAATACGCTTGCGTGGGTCAAGGTGTTCTTGATGGTGGTATCGTTTGTTAATGGGGCTTCTCGCCCCCTTTCACCCCTCGGTGTTTTCAGGTATAGATTATTAAACCTGCTGCCGCACTGGGAGGAAGGGGAACGATGCCTACGAGTTGAAGATTTGGGAAATATCCCCTTTTCTGGGCTTTTTCACACGCACCTTTCCATGAAGCTCCTCATACTTGCGGATAAACATATTGAGGCCAACTCCGATGATTTCCTTGATGGCCACTCCCTCGATGTCGGCGATGGTTCGTACCTTACTCATCACATCTGGATCAACCATGGTGCTGATTACCTCATAGCGTGGTTTCTCCTTTCGCCTGGTAGGTGAAGGAGCCTCGCTAGGACATTCTTGTGTAGGAACAGCTTCCTGTTCCTCGGTCTTCCCTGTCAACCCTTGTAACAGGGAATCCATTGCGTTTGAATTGATGCTCTTTGACATAACTGCTAATTTTACGTTCTACTTGCTGATGGTTACATTGTTTAATACCATTCTCTCCAAAAACTCCTCGGTCAGGGCGATGTAGTCCTGTGCGCCATTGCTCTTCTTGTCGTAGTCAACGATGTTCGTTGCCTCCAATGGTGCCTGGGCGATGGTGACATTCTTGCGAATCTTTGTCGTGAACACTAAATCGTCCAGCTGCTTTCTCAAACCTTCCTCGATGTTCTTGCTGAGCTTCGTTCCTTCCCATCGAGTGATAGCGATACCGAAGATGTTTACCTTTGGATTGAGGAACTTCTTGATTTGGTTGATGAAGTCGAAGATCATCTTCAATCCGTTAAATGGCAAGACTTCTGCTACCAAAGGGATAATCACATAGTCGGATGCCGTGAGGGCATTCAGGGTGAGCAACCCAAGGGAAGGTGGGCAATCGATGAGGATGTAGTCGTACTCGCTCTTGTAGTTCTCCAACAACTCTGAAAGGATTCTCTCTCTCGCCATCTTTCCTGCCAACTCCAAGTCTGCCTGGGCTAGGTTCAAATCGGCTGGTATCATGTCCAAACGGATGTCCTCACGTACCTTATATATATAAAGGGAGGTGGAGGACTGGGATTTCAAGCCATCATAGATGGTGGTTGTGACCTCTTTCTTCAAGAGTGAACTCGTGAGGTTTGCCTGGGCATCCAAATCTACCAAGAGAACCTTGTAACCCTTGGAGGCGAGGATTGAACCCATACTTGCTGTTGTCGTTGTCTTACCAACGCCACCTTTGTGGTTGGCGAAGGAAATAATCTTTGCGTAATGTTTCATAAATGTTTATATAATTATATGTTTGTTTAAATGTTGTTTTGAATACGACTGCAAAGATATAAATATTTCTTTATATAATGAAATAAATATTGAATTATTTGCTTATATAAATGTTTTTTTGTACCTTTGCATCAGAAAAAGTTCTTAAAACATAAGTAATATGAAGAAAATTTTAGCATCAATGATGATGTTGGCTGCAACTTCCACAGGATTTGCCCAACAGGTAACGGCTCCAGAGCCTGAGTTTATTAACAGCTATTGCGTGCTCACAAGTGATTCCACTTTTGATGCGCTCCCAAAAGAGGACGGAATGATTTCCAAGCATCAGAATAAATTCGGCAAATTTGCCAAGATAGCAGGAGCTGTTGGAGACTTGGGGTTTGCAGGAGGTATGATAGGGGCCAGTACATCTGGAAGTGCTTCTGGTATAATTAATGGTGTTCGTGTGATGGGAACAGCAGCTGGAGTAGGACAAGCTGCCGATGCAGTGAATACCCTCGCAGGAGCAGAGGGTATGGACATTGCTTTCGCAGGTGGCAAGTCTGCCTACACCGTGAAGAATGCAAGCAATGGCATCCGTTTACTCATCAAGGGAGAGAAGAACGAGTACGATCCAATGGAGATTTACCGCATTGTACGTTTCAAAGCATCAAAGAAGGACAGAAGAATTCAATGGATGGAGTTCAAGCCTGCCTTGATAGGCAGCGCAGAAACCAAGAAGAGAGGATATGTAGCTTTCACAGGTCATAAATATGGAAACCAAAGCTATCTCTTGGAAATTCCAGCATCTGAGGCAGAGCCAGGAGAGTATGGCATCTTCTACATGTCAATCATCACGCTACAGCCATCCCTGTAGGAACATTTAGTATTAACAAATAAAACGTTACGATTATGGAGGCTTTATTAACTTTGGCATTTGCCGGTTGGCTCGGCAAGAAAACCGTGGAAGCGGTAGTTGGTGGTGGAAATAAAAAGAAAAGAAGACGCTCTAAGACCAACTGGGATAGACTAAGCTATTCCCAGAAGGCTTGGCTTCATGACCATTCACTATAGTTTAATGGCAAATCCTGTAGTTTAAATTGCAAAATCATTATATATAAGGTTCAACGCTCCTGGTTCGAGAGAATCAGGAGTTTTTTGTTTGTAAGCCATTAAAACTCATAAAAGTTTGGAGATTAGAATTATTTGTCATACTTTTGCAGCGGAATAAATTTAATAAAGTCCCTTTGTGGCATAAATTATGTGTAAGGTATCAGAAGAGACAATCCTCAAGGCTAACGAGAGGATGAGAAAATATAAGATAGGGCAGAACAACAAGAATGTCTCACCTATGGGGTTTACCTTGGACATGAGTGTCCAAGGTAAGACCTATAGTCAAACATTTACAGAGAATAGCATTAATGCTATTTTTGAACGTGTACTAAGCAATAGGCAGCATGGCAAAGCACTATAACTTCATTTATGAGGAATTGGTAAGGTATGAGGGTGACTTGGTAGGACGTGTTGACTACTCACTGTATAAAAGGGAAAAGATTGCTTTTATAGAACAATAGAGTAGGATGTAGGGGAGTAATCCCCTACATCTACTCTATTTGAAATATTTCGGTGCTATTTTACTTTGCTTGCCCTTTGCTCATAAGTTCGGCATAGGCAAGGGCATCTCTGATAATGCAACTGCTTTCAGTCTCTTTGTCTTCCTTGCAAATGGCCCTGTATTGTTGCTTGAAGACATCTGGACATTCCTCATAGGCATCGATAAGGACATATCTTATCCATTTGTCATAGTCCTTGGGATGAGGAAGCTTAAGTCTTCTCAGAAACATACCTGTGGCACGTTTCAAGGTGTTGACATCGAGCTTGACGGCCTTGCCTGTTTCCATGTCTATCCAGGCAAACAACAGGTGGGCTACCTGCACTGAGCGGTCTATGCTGATTTGAAAACATGATACCTTGAATCTTTTTTCAAATGCCAGACTTACTTCCTTTATTTGCTCCAGCGTGGTGGATGCTGGAACCTCAAAGGAAATTTCCCTGATGACCTTTGTGTTGCGATATGGCAGAAAAGAGGTCTTCTTTTCTATCACTCTAAGAAGTTTCTCGTATCTTGATACGTAAGTCTCTTCTATCCAATATTCTGGTTGCATGGGCAAATCTGCCCTAGCAACGTCAATGTTAAGGATTCCGTTATTTCTCATAAGGTTTGCGTTTTATATCATTTACTTTTTCCATAAGTCCCCATCTCTGTAAGTGAACTTAATCTCATAGATGAAGGCGATGATGATGCCAATGACGGCAACACCGAATGCTATTCCCACTATTTTCATAGGCTCTCTTTGTTTTTTATGAACTTGTAATAGGCATATGAGCGAAGGCTCTGAAAGTGTATGTAACTTCCCGACCAGTCCACTGCGGCCGGATTTCTGTCCATGATGGTTCTCGTTAGCACCTTTCCTGCTGAACTGTTGGGCAAGAACAGGTTCACTTCCTCGTACTCCTCGCTTTCTACGAGAAAGTGAGAGAGGTTGAAATGGTGGTTGAGGATGATGCAATCGCATTCCTTGGGGAGTGCAATCTTGCCGTCCTTTGACAAAGAGAGATAGGCCAGATAGTCCATGAAATTACTAAAAAGGCAGCAACTAGCGACTGAGCCTTTTTTAGAAGGTTGCAATGTGATGCCCTTGCGATGAATTGTCGTTGGTCTTTTCATCTCAGTCAGACTGATGAACTCCACGCCTCCGTGTACGTTTCTCATTCCTATTCCGTGCCACACTCTGTTCAGGCTGCTACAGTCGATGGAATATACTTCTTCTGGTATCGAGGAAGGATTTATGCCAAATTCTTGCAGTTTTTCTTGATCTTTCACTGTCAAGGACTCAAAGCAGATTTCTTCTGCTGCGTGTTCCAAATGCAGTGCTTTTCCGTTCTTTTGCTTGTTCATGATTGTTAAATATTTATTCGTTTCACTCATTTACTTTTATCATCATGATGTTCCTACATCTTGTTTATTAACTTTTGTAGGTCTTGTGTCGTTCTTCCTAAGGCGAAATAGTCGCTAATGTCCTTTTCTTGTTTGGTTCCGCTGAGAGGTAACTCCAATCTGAAAACGTTGTAATTGCCATTGTACTCTTCCACTCTGCTCTTGGATTCCTTGATGCCTGTAGTATCAGAATCGTAAAGAAATATAATTTTTCTGAATCTCTGGGAAAGCAGCTTTATTTTGTCTGCAGGTATCTTTGCCGTCTCGCTGTTGAATGCTATGGCATTGTAGCCATGGGAAGCAAGGGACAGGACATCCTTTTCTCCACCAGTGATGAACACCATGTCGCCGTTTTCTTGCAACTGTTCCCATCCAAACACATATGGCGTTGGCAGGTCGCCGCCATACAGAAATCTGTTTTCTGCCTTAGGACGATATACTTTGATGCCCTTCATGTCGTTGAAGAAATAGCCGTAGGCTGGGATGGCCTTGGAACCAAATATGTTGAAACTCTTGCCGTCGGCTTTATTGAAAGTCACGCTTCTTAGGCTGTGAACATGATAGCGACGTAGGGTGTTGACATCGATTCCATACTTGTTCCAATACTCTAATTCCCAAGACATAAATTCTTGTATGACAGGCATGAAAGTCTTGATACTTGATGTCTTGTTCTTGCTGATTTCTTGCTTGATGGCAGCTCTGTTGAACTGGGGCTTTGAGGAGTACTTTCCCTTGTTCTCCTCAAAGACTCCCAGGCACAGGTCCTGGTCGATTCTCTCCAATACGGCCTTGAAATCATTGCGGATGCTCATGTTCAGCACCCTTGCAGCGATTGCAAAGGCGTTGCCGCTACATCTGCTGTCGCCAAAGTCCTGGAGATAGTAGTAGGCTTGCTCTCCTGGAGGCTCGTTGAGATACAGATGGCAGGACGGACGGTTGTCGCCACTTCTGAAGGGGCTCTTGAACTTTTTCTTCAAGCACTCCTTACCCAGATAATAGCTGAAAATATCCAGTCCTCCATCTGTTTTCTTCAAAATTGTTTTGTATTCTTCCATGTAAAACCTAATTTTTGCCGCTTTATTTGCGATTTGAGACGTTTTGTTTGTTTCTGTGAGGAATTTATTGCTTGCCTCGGAAAAGCCGTCCTGAGCGTTGTTTTTACGCTTTTTAGTGAATCTTGCGGAAGTTGATGTCTGGCATGTGTACCACTTCCATCAGCTCGTTGAGCCTTTCCGCAAGCCTGTCACCATATTTCGGGCGTATGTCTGCCATCGGCAAGTTGGTGGTGATGATGGTCGGGAGCATCTTGTCGTAGCGATACGACAACAGCTGCTCGATGGGCTTGTATCTGTTCCCGTACTCGCAGAAGTCCGTTTCTTCCGTTCCTAGCTCGTCGATGGCGAGGATGTAGGTGTTGGCGCATCGCTCAAACTTGGGCTTGTTACTTACGAACATCTGGTAGAGTTCTCTAGCCGTGACTAGCCAGATTCCTGCCTTGGAGCTGAACACGCTGCCTTCTCCATTGCTGGGATCGGGAATCTTGCAGCAGTTGATGAAGCTTCGCATCCCCTTCACGCAGGTGGTCTTTCCGTTGCCTGTGATGCCGTTGAGGACAAGCCAGCAGTGCTCCTTTCCGGTTGTTAACCACGAGGCGACTTTTTTCATGCTTTCCATCTGGGATGGTTCGGCAACGAAAGACTTCTCTCTCTTTTTCACCTCTTGGGCGAAATGATAGCGCAGATGCTCAAAGCACAGCTCTGGGGTGAACCCCATGTTAGAAATTTCCTTCATAGATGCCTCCTTCCGAACTTTTTGGTACAAACTTCTCGCCGCTCCAACGCTCTGAGGTTGGTGATGGGGAACGGTTGGAAGCCTGAGGTTGGTTGATAGTTCTCAAATTCTTTTCAAGCCAGTCGCAGAAATGACACTTGAAGTCTTTCATATCCTCATGCTTATCCTTGCCACGGCAGACTAGTTCAATCTCGAACTCGTCAACTTTGTTCTTCACTTCCTCTGATGTGGAGAGCTTGTATTTTTTCTGAATGGCAGCTAACCATGCGGCTTCCACCTTCACGAGTTCCGCAAAACTTTCTTTGCTTGATTTCTTTTGCTCGTTTTCTTTCTTCACGTCGGTCACTTCCAAAACTTCGACGAAATCCCCCTCACGCACGTGCGCGATGTCGCCGTCGATATTCTTTATTTCTTTTATTCTTTTATTCTTATATTCTTTTTGTGTTGCCCAAGTACTGCCAAACTCCTGCCCATCTTGTGCCAAGGTTGTGCCTATGTCTTGCCCACCTTGTGCCACCATTGTGCCGTCTTGGAATCTGGTTGAGCTGTAACTTGCTGTTTTATAATTATTTGTATCTCCGTTATTTTGTGTCGTTATTGCACCTTCTTTTGTGTTACTTTTACTTTCTATCAAGTTGTGCCCATCTTGTGCCACCATTGTGCCGTCTGAAAAATTCTTTTTCTGATAACTATCATAATTACAGATGGTTATGATGCTTTGTTTATGTGACACCCCTGGCAAATATTCTATTTCGCCAGTTCTCTGTAATCTTGTTAAGCAGGTTCTGATGCTTCGCTCGGAAATACCTGTTGCTTTCGTCAACAATCTCAATGTGGTATTGAGTTGCCATGCTTCACTTGTACCATTATTACCTACGACTAGTTTTGCTTTCAACATGAAATATACGTACAGGTGTACCATGTTTGGTTCATGGTACCAACCCCAATCGCAGATTTTGCGATATAGCTTTATCCAATCTGGTGCATTTTCATCTATGCCAACAGGTTGAAACTTGTTGAAATCTACAAGAATGATAATCCTGCCATGCTTTAGTTTCTTGTATTCGATTTCTTTGGTTCGTTGGAGTCTTGCAAGGCTTGTCCTTAACGACTTCAATGAAATTCCAGTTTCTTTGGATAGCGTGTTGAGAGAAACAAGACATTCGCCACGTTTGATGGTGATGTCATTGTATTTGACATCATAAACGTTGGCGTTGAGAAGAAGGTACAGATATAGCTGCACCATGTTTGCGTCATGGTACCAACTCCAATTTACAAAGTTGCGGGGCAACTTAATCCAACTATTGTCTGCTATGTTCATGATTCTTTGGCTTTTGATTCCTCTATTTTGAAAGACACGCAGGGCTTGCCGCCTTTGTAGCTGATGATGATTTCATCGTCTTTCTCTGTTATGTCTCGTATGTAGGAAAGGAGAAATTTTCCTCTTTTCCAACTTAGCTCTTGCTTTTTTATGTCCTCGCCTAGGTTGTGGAGTGCAAGCTTGCACTCTTCTATGCCTTGGCAAGGGGCAAAGTACGAAGGCTTCAACTTCACGAGGAGGTCTATAAGCCAAGGTTGCTTCTCTGCTACTTGATAATGTCTTTTTATTCTGTACATTGCTCTTTGCTTTAAAAGTAGTCTTGCTCTCTTCGGTGTAACTCCTGAAGGTCGCTGACTTTGTATTCTGTCTTTCCCTTTCTCTTGGAAAAAGGTTTGAGCTTGCCTTCCTTAATCCAACGGCGCACATTCCCAGAACCGAACACTCTCATACTTTCTCGCTCACTATAATACTTTTTTGGAGGATTCTTTATCAAGAGCGCAATCTTCGGTGCCAGAAAAGTAGCTAAGTCTTCAAGAAATGTCTTGTAACTGACATTCTTGTCCTCAAACACGATTCGCTGTTCCATAAATTTCTGTTTTATTGTTCAACTCACTTGGATATACCACAGGATTTGAACGCCCATGATATATTCCTGCTTCCTTCAGTATCTTCAAGACACCACAGCGAGAAAAGTTGTATTTCTTGGCAAGGTGTTCCATCACAGGGGTTGGTTTCAGCACCTTGTTCAGGATGAGTTGCCCATACACGTTGAGGTAGTCGCTGATGACTTGCTCCCTCTTTTTTATTCTTTCGCCTATTGAGGTTCCTGAATAAACTTCGGTTAAAATTTCAAAGTTATTCTTGCTCATATTGTATTTTTTATGTATATTTGCAAACGTATTTCGTTTTACGAACGTTACTATTTCGTTATTTCGAGTGCAAAGATAAATAAAGTTTTAATAAAAACTTAAAGAAAGGTTTAAATTTAAGATAGTTTTATTTAATTTTACATATAATGACAGGTAATAGATTAAGAGAACTTTTAACTCTCGGGAATGTGAGCATTAAAGGTTTGGCTGAGAAATTGAATATGACTCAGCCTAATTTAAGTGCTCAGTTTAAGGTGCAAGATGTGAAGTCTGGCATCTTGGAGAGAATATGTGAAGTTCTTGGTGTGACTATGGATTTCTTCTATGGTGGAACAAAGTACATGAAGAATGGCGGCGAAGGCTACGTTGCTAAAGAAGAAACTGTAGGCGTGGCGCAGGAAGAGGATGCAGCAATCCTATATAAGAAACGACAACAGAGCCTTGCTGATGCAAAAGACCAGGAGATTATATTTCTAAAGGGACAGGTGCAAGCATTGAAGGAAACTATCCAAATGCTTGGTGGCAAGAACTCAAATGTGGATGTGCCTATGCCGTTGCAGAAAAAGAATGCGTAATCATCC
This sequence comes from Prevotella sp. AM34-19LB, assembly GCF_003468525.1. Lineage (NCBI taxonomy): Bacteria > Pseudomonadati > Bacteroidota > Bacteroidia > Bacteroidales > Prevotellaceae > Prevotella > Prevotella sp. AM34-19LB. The sequence continues at coordinate 15,239 of NZ_QSIG01000039.1, forward strand.
ATCACGATTTCATGAAAAATAGATAATGAATTAACTATATATATAAATATGTATATAAATATAATAAGGTGTAAAGCCTTTACATAGACAGAAGGAAATATTATCCTATGTTTAGAGTAACCTACGGAAAGGGCTTCCCATACTGATAATATTGCTGCGGCACAGGCTGCTGTTGAGGAGTAAATCTTTTCTGAAGAAGATAAGTACGATTAATAGATTAGATAATTTGAGGGGGAAGTGTTTCGCCAGAAACACTTTCCTCTTTTTCGTTTCTTTTAATAGAACTTTTTCCTCCTTTTTCGTTTCTTTTAGGTTAAAAATCAGAAGAAAAGTATTAAATCATTTGCAGATTACATTTATTTTCCGTAATTTTGTCGGAAAATAGAGAAATATGGAAGGATGGGTAATGATTTATGCGACGATTTCCCGGCACGCCCTGAAAGGGCAGAAGCTCCTAGCCCAGGGCAGCGCCCTGGGTAATAGTTGTTGTAGCTCTGCGCCCTGTAAGGGCAAAAGCTTTAAAAATATAGCTGCAGTATGGAAGCTTTGCCCTTACAGGGCGTAATTACCATCTCTATATTATCCCCAGGGTGTTGCCCTGGGCTAGGAGCTTCTGCCCTTTCAGGGCGTATGGGGCTTACTTGCGAAATTTAGTAAATAATTTAAAGGCTTCAAAAATGAATACATTGGCTTTAACTTTTGCTGTGTGCTCAATAGTAGCATTGGCCTTTCTTGCATGGCTCTTTACCCCTTGGGGAAAGAAATGGTCTAAGGAATTGTAAAAATGAAGAAGATAAAATATATAATGATGGCTTGCTTGCTGACTGCAAGCTTGGGCATGGAAGCCAAGTCGATGAAAGACCTGCTGGTTTCGATGCCTGATGAGGTAATGCCTTGTCTCAACAAGAACATGCGACTCGAATTTGCTGAGTTGCAGGAGATGGGAGTGAAGGCTGAAGTGAAGAATCTCCTGGAAGAGGTGAGCGTGATGGATACGCTGACCCAGGACTTCGTGCAGATCCGTATGACCAAGGCTTCTACCTTGCAGATGAAAAAGTTGCCTGTGGAAAACGGAGATTCCGTGCTCTGCGTAGTCAAGACTTTCGCAGGTCCCGAGAAGGAGAGTGAGCTCTATTTCTATAATCAGGATTGGAAGAAGATGGATGCCACTCGGCTCCTGGATGGTAAGCGGATGGAGGATTTGGCAGAAAGCCTTATCCAGAAACCGGATACGATGAGCGAAACTCGCTTTGCAGAATTGAAGGCGATGGTAGAACCGAGAATGGTGAGCGCCTTGCTTTTGCAGAACGAAAACTCGCTGGTTGTACGTCTGTCTTTGCCATTGCTCTCTGCTGAAGATAAAAAGGCAGTAAATGCAATAAAATTGCAAAGAAGCTTTAAATGGAATGGAAAATCCTTTAAAGAGAGTTAATTCTTTGTAGGTTTTTGCAATAAAGTATGGAAAGTTGCAGGATTATTTGTAATTTTGCAGCGTGTTTTTCATGGTATTAGATTATTAAGGTTAATAAAAGATTGGTTGTCGTGAGACAATCAATTTTTTTTGCCCTTTTCTGAAGGCTTTTACCCTTTACTTTTCTCTTCGTCCGATGACCGCTGGTTCTGGACGTATGAGGTGTTTTAGAAGTATGGGTTGTTTCGAAGTGTGGGTTGTTTAGAAGATAAACAACCCGATGATTCCACAGATGAAAAGCAGCAGAATCGGATTCGCTTTCCTTACTTTCGTAAAGTAGAATGCACCCAGGAACAATGCTACGCTGGCACCGAAAGCAAATGGATCTTCTGTTGGCGATCCAAAATTCTCCTTATTCATCAAGAGCATAGCTGCTGCAGCAATCAGTCCGATAATGGCAGGGCGAAGACCGGCGAAGATGTCCTTCACGATCTTGGAATCCTTGTGGGTTGTCAGATAGCGGCTGATGAGAATCATGATGATGAATGGAAGCCACATGATGGATAGCGAAGCCAGTACGGAACCCAACCAGGCTGCCCAGACAGGATAATCCGCATGGAGACAAGCGGTATAACCCACGTATGTGGCGCAGTTGATGCCGATAGGTCCCGGAGTAGATTGGCTGATAGCCACGATATCCGTAAACTCGGCATTGGTGAGCCAATGGTTCTTTACTACGGTTTCGTTGTGGATGAGCGAAAGCATCGCATATCCACCACCAAAATTAAATGTACCAATCTTGGTAAATATCAGAAATAATTTCAGAAATAGCATGACTTTTACCTTTTTACTTTTTTACCTTTCCATAAAGCCAGCCGAGCACGCCGGCGGCTATGATAATATAGATAGGTGAGATGCCGAATGCAGCAATCAGCGCACAGCATACAAACGGAATCCAGATATTGTAGCGGTTGATGTTCGCCGTCTTTGCCATCTTGAAGCAAGGAGCCGCAATCAGCGCCACCACGGCAGGGCGAACACCGGCAAAGAACTTGCCCACCCAGTAATTATCCTTAAACTGCTGGAAGAACATGGCGATGATGAGGATGGCGATGATAGAAGGCAGGGCGATGCCAATGCACCCACGATGCCTCCCCATACGCCCTTCGTCTTGTAGCCGATATGGCTCGCCATATCAATGGCGAAGATGCCCGGGGTAGTTTGAGCCACCACCATGATGTCCATAAATTCCTGTTTATCCATCCATCTGTTCTCATCCACGAATTCTCTCTCCATGATCGGTATCATGCGTAGCCTCCACCTAGCGTAAAGGCACCAATCTTGTTACACGTTAGGAAAAACTTTAATAACATTTTATCTTTTATTTTGATTTCGACTGCAAATTTACACATAATTTGTTAAATAAACTAGCTTTTTGGCGGATATTCTTAAAAAATCTGCGTTCTTTAAGAGATTTTGTGTACCTTTGCAAGATATAATAAGGTGTTGTCTGCAATGGCGCATCCCTTGAGAAGGAGGACGTAGCAGATAGAAAAAGAAAAATAAAACCATAAGGAAATATAAAAATAAGAATATGAATCTAAAAGTTCGCTTGGCGCTGATGAACTTTCTGGAGTTCGCAGTTTGGGGAGCCTATCTTACATCTATGGGCAACTATCTCGGCAAGGCCGGAATGGGTGCTGAAATCTCCTGGTTCTATACCATCCAGGGTATCGTATCTATCTTTATGCCTACATTGATGGGTATTGTAGCTGACAAATATGTACAGCCGCAACGCCTCTTGGGCTATTGCCATCTTCTGGCTGGCTTGTCGATGATAGCTCTTTTCCTGATGGGAGAGGCGAGTGCTACTCCTAACGAGGCTGTCTTCATGGCGATCTATACCTTCAGCGTAGCTTTCTATATGCCTACGCTGGCGCTGTCGAATACTTCGGCGTTCACCATTCTGAAGAATCATGGACTTGATACCGTGAAGGATTTCCCGCCAATCCGCGTCTTCGGTACCGTAGGATTCATCCTTACCATGTGGATAGTCAACTGTGCTACCTGGGATAACGGTTCGTTTATGTTCCTCTTTACCGAGAATGCACATAAGTTCCAATATACCCACTTCCAGTTCCTGGTATCTGGAGTATTGGGCATCGTTCTCTTCCTCTACTGCTTCAGCCTGCCACAGTGCCCGCTGGTGAAGAAAGAGGCACGCAGCTGGGTGGAGACCTGGGGCTTCGATTCCTTCAAGCTCTTCAAGAGCCGCGAGATGGCGATGTTCTTCATCTTCTCAGGCTTGCTGGGTATGAGTCTGCAGGTAACCAATGGTTATGCTACTCCGTTCATCACCAGTTTCAAGGGCGATCCTTCCATGCTCGATACATTTGCAGCCAATAATGCCACTCTTCTAGTTTCTATCTCCCAGGTGGCAGAGGCACTCTGCATCCTCCTGATTCCATACTTTCTCAAGCGTTATGGCATCAAGGTGGTGATGCTCATCGCCATGTTTGCATGGGTATTCCGCTTCGGATTCTTCGGATTGGGTAACCCTGCTTTCCCAGGCGTAACCCTCTTCATACTCTCATGCATCGTCTATGGTGTGGCATTCGATTTCTTCAATGTGTCGGGTGGACTGTTCGTTGATCAGAAGTGCGAGCCTAAGGTGCGTGCTTCTGCCCAGGGACTTTTCATGCTGATGACCAATGGTTTGGGAGCCTCTGTTGGCACAATTCTTGCAGGACAGGTGATCAACCATTATTGTCATTGGGAGAATGGATATTTGATGGGCGATTGGCAGACTTGCTGGTTTATCTTCGCAGGTTATGCACTCGTGGTCGGAGTAGCCTTCGCCGTATTGTTTAGACCAAAGAAAGGATAATGAAAATGGAAAAAATAAAATTAGTTTATCAGGGAGCTTTCGCAATTCCTGATGCTGAGGAGGCTTGTGTTGTCACTCTTACTGATACCCAGGAGGTACGTGCACTCTCCATCGTAACAGATAAGCCGATGGCCAATGAAATCAAGTTTCATCAGCTTGATAAGGATGTAAAACATCCGCATCTGGTAGATGTGTTGGCTAGAATGATTTGTGAACAGGGTCCTCAAGCCTATCACGTTGTTTTCGAGGCCAATGGAAACATAGGGCCTAAGGCAAAATTGGTGAATGCTACTTCTGGATCAGCGTATTCTCTTCCTCAGGATGAGGCTGTCCTGCTGGCGTTGGCCGCCGGTCTGGAGATCTTTACCAATATGGAGGTGCTTCAGAAATTCACTACACCTTTCCGCAAGGATGTGATGAGTGTGGCACTTCCTATCGTGGGATTACCGGATTCACTTCTCAAGAAAGCACTGGAGAAAGCGGTAGAAGAAGAAAACTACGAGGGAGCTTCCTTTATCCGTGATGAGATGAAGCGCCGCCAGGAAGAAAAGGATGAAAAGAACTTGACTGATTGATCATTGATGATAGATAATTGATAACGAATGAAAGAGGTTAGATATTTCTATGTGCCGGATGCGGCAAACCAGGTGGAATTGCCCGCAGAGGAGGCTACCCATGCGCTGAGAGTGTTGCGACTGAAGGGTGGTGATGAGATTTTCCTCATGGATGGGGAAGGGTCTTTCTATCGTGCAGAGGTGACAGCAGCCTCCAGCAAGCGCTGTCTTTATGAAATCAAGGAGAATATGCCTCAGAAACGTGCATGGAAGGGGCATATCCATCTTGCCATTGCACCTACCAAGATGATGGAGCGTATAGAGTGGATGGCTGAGAAAGCTACGGAAATCGGGTTCGATGAACTCTCTTTCCTCAATTGTCAATTTTCTGAACGAAAGGTAGTGAAGACTCCTAGAATAGATAAGATTGTCATCTCTGCCGTGAAACAGAGTCACAAGGCGTGGAAACCGGTTGTGAATGAGCTGGAGAGCTTCAAGGAGTTTATCCAGACTCCTCGTTCGGGACGCAAGTTTATCTGTCATTGCTACGAAGAAGTAGAGAAGAAGGATTTCTTCCAGGAAATCTCGTCATTATCAGCTGATACTGATGGCAAGGATGCAGCTGATATCACGGTTTTGGTAGGTCCAGAAGGCGATTTCTCTATTGATGAAGTTCGTCTTGCCTTGGAGAATGGTTACGAGAGCGTATCGCTGGGTACCAGCCGACTTCGCACGGAAACGGCGGGACTTGTAGCTGTTCACATGGCGCATATTGCAAGAAGAATATAAGAAGATTATATAAGTGTTAGTTTTTGTGATGAAAAGATTGTATAAGAATTTGGTTTTGATGAGCTTAGCACTTCTCGTTGTAGTGTTAAGCTCATGCTCTGGCAGCGATTATCTCAATGCCATTCCTAAGAAAAGTACAGCTCTTATCTCGGTGGATTTGCAGCAGATGGCTTCCGATAAGAATGCGGAAGACAAGGCGGGTATGCTCAAGTCTCTGCTCCACGTGGATGATGTAGATAAGTGTGGCATCGATATCTCTGAAAAACTTTATCTCTTCGAGAGTGCCGATGGCAACCTCGGTCTCTGTGCCAAGGTGAGCGATGAGGGGGATGTGGAAGACTGGCTTGCCTCGCTTGCCAAGAAGCGCATTGCTTCGGAAGTGAAGGAGCGCAAAGGCTTTCATTTCTCAGTATTGAAGGATTCGTGGCTTGTGGGCTTCTCCGGTCAGGCACTCCTCGTGATGGGTCCTGTGGTGGCTGATGCCCAGGCTCAGCTCCAGCAGCAGATGGTAAAGTATCTGAAAGCAGAAGAGGAGGATGGCATCACCGTTTCTCCTATGTACGAGCGTCTGCAGACCCTCTCTTCTCCTATGGCTATGGTGGCTCAGGCACAGGCTTTGCCTGAAAAGTTTGTAGCTCCATTTACCCTGGGTGCTCCTAAGGATACCGATCCTTCGCAGGTGGTCATCGCTGCCGATATGGAGGTAAAGGATGGCATCCTGCAGATTCAGGGTGAGACATTCTCCTTTAATGAAAGCATCGATAAGGCGCTGCAGAAGGCGATACAAAACTATCGTCCTATCAAGGGCAGTTATGTGAAATCGATGCCCGATGATGCACTGGCAGGTATCTTCATGAATGTAAATGGTGAACAGTTCCTGCCGATGATGCAGAGCAACCGCAGTCTTCAGACCCTCTTGATGGGTATCAACCAGGCGGTGGATATGGATAACATCATGCGAAGCGTAGATGGCGATATGGCCATCGTCTTGCCTACCTTGGGCGATGCAGACCTGAAGATGATGATGGCTGCTAAGTTAGCGCATAGCAAGTGGTTGGGTGATGTAGATTACTGGAAGACTTCATGTCCTGCTGGTGCCAAGATTGCCAACTGGGGTAAGAATTCCTATTTCTATACCGATGGCAAGACTTCCTTCTATTTCGGCGTAACCGATGATAAGCAGTTCTTCAGCGGCAGCGATGAGCTGACAGCTCAGTATGCCGTGAAGTCAAGCAATCATCCAGTAGATTCCAAGATTCAGAAGCTTATCGTGGGACAGAAGCTGGCGATGGTCATCAATCTCGCCAAGAGTTCTGATGGCAGCGGTACAGGCAAGGATGATGCCATCTCAACTGTAACTGGTCTGCTTGCTCCGATCTTCGGAAATCTTACTTCTGTGGTTTATACCTTGAAGTAACAGGTAAAAAGGTCAAAAGATTAAACATTAAATAAAAAAAATAAAGTGGAAAAGATTCAGCTTCATTCCGTTCTTCCTCAGGTTTTCGCCCAGCGTGAAGACCTGCATTCGGAGATATGGAAGCAGGATGTTACCTTCGAGAAAGGTCATCTCTATCTGGTAGAGGCTGAGAGTGGAAGCGGAAAGAGTACTTTCTGCAGCTACGTGCTCGGCTATCGTCACGACTACAGCGGAAGTGTGATGTTTGATAATGATGTTACCGCCAATTATAAGGTTTCCGATTGGGTAGAGATGCGAAAGCGTCATATCAGTCATCTCTTTCAGGAACTCCGTCTCTTTCCTGAGCTTACGGCGATGGAGAATGTAGAGATCAAGAACAAGATTACCGGTTTCAAGAGCCGCGAGCAGATTCTGCAGTGGTTTGATATGCTTGGTATTGCTGATAAGGTGGATGCCAAGGTAGGGAAGATGTCGTTCGGTCAGCAGCAGCGTGTTGCGATGATGCGTGCCCTCTGCCAGCCTTTCGATTTCATTCTTGCAGATGAACCGATCAGTCACCTCGACGACAATAATTCCCGCATCATGGGTGAAATCATGATGAAGGAGGCGAAGGAGCAGGGGGCTGGCGTCATCGTGACCAGTATCGGTAAGCACATGGACTTAAACTATGAACATATATTTAGATTATGAATCTCGTTTGGAAGTTACTTCGTCAGCATATCAGCATACCTCAGTTTGCAGGCTTCGCCTTTGCTAATCTCTTCGGTATGCTCATCGTACTTTTCGGTTTTCAGTTTTATCAGGATGTGCTGCCTGTCTTCACCCAGCAAGACAGTTTTATGAAAGCCGACTATCTCATCATGAGCAAGAAAATAGGTATGGGCAATACCATCAGCGGTCGCTCCAATACCTTTTCAGGAGCTGAGATGGATGATGTCAGCGACCAGAAGTTCGTGAAGAAGATAGGCAAGTTTACCTCTACCGAGTACAAGGTAGATGCGCAGATGGGCGTAAATGGTGTGAATGTATTGAACAGTGAACTTTTCTTCGAGAGTGTTCCTGATGGTTTCGTGGATGTTCCGCTCAAGGATTGGAAATACACACCTGGCGAGAAGGTGGTGCCAATCATCCTCCCGCGTACCTATATTAATATGTATAACTTCGGATTCGCCCAGAGCCATTCGCTCCCTAAGATCAGCGATGGTCTGATGGGAATGATCGATTTCAATATCTGCATTCAGGCTGGTGGCAAGAAAGAACTGTTCAAGGGAAAGGTCATTGGATTCTCATCCCGTCTCAACACTATTCTCGTGCCACAGGCGTTCATGGATTGGAGCAACCAGGAGTTTGCGCCTAACCAGAAGAGCGAACCTACCCGTCTGATCGTAGAGGTAGGCAATCCGGGCGACGAGAATATCACCAAATATCTAGATGATAACGGTTATGAGGTAGAGACTGATAAGCTTGATGCCGAGAAGACCACCTATTTCCTCCGTATGATGGTATCGATGGTGATGATTATCGGCCTTGTGATTTCCGTTCTGAGTTTCTATATCTTGATGCTCAGCATCTATCTCCTGGTACAGAAGAACTCTACCAGGTTGGAGAATCTGCTCTTGATAGGTTACAGTCCGGGCAATGTAGCGAAGCCATACCAGGTGCTCACCATCTCTCTGAACATCGTGGTTCTGGTCATCGCCTGGATCATCCTCTTCTTCCTGAGAGGATACTATATGGATTTCATCGAGGCACTCTTCCCAGACATCGAAGAGGGAACGATGCTTCCTGCCATAGCCTTAGGCTTTGCTCTCTTCCTGGTAGTTTCGGTTTTGAATATAGTAGCCATCCGTCGCAAGGTAATGAGCATCTGGCAGCGAAAGGAGTAGTCGCTACTCCTCAAAAAAACTATAAGCAAACCCCCGTTATTAATAACAATTTAAAGAAAATCTGCGTTATTTGCTTAACGCAGATTTTTTTTGTGTTATAAAACATCATTTTTAATGCAGATGTAACATTTATATCGATTTTTTTGTTTATATTTGCACTCGAAAACGATCTTTGGGGATCCTTTCCCCGTATTATTAATTAATTTTTATAAAAAAGGTATGCAGAAAAGATTGCATTTATTAATGGCTTTGCTGGCCTTTATGGTTACTACAGCCATGGCACAGATTACTACTTCTGGTTTAAGTGGTTCTGTGACTGCTAGTGGTGAAGACGTGATTGGCGCAACGATTGAGGCCGTTCACGTTCCTTCAGGAACTCGTTACAAAGCTGTAACCAACATTGATGGTATGTTCACTATCAATGGTATGCGTGTCGGCGGTCCTTACGAAGTCAAGATCAGCTACATCGGCTACAAGACTAAGGTCGTAAAGAACGTCACACTTCAGCTTGGTGAAACTTACAACTTGAAAGAAACTCTTGATGAAGATGCTAAGCAGCTTGGCGAAGTTGTAGTAGTAGCAAAGGGTTCCAAGTTCAGTGTAGAGAAGACTGGTGCTTCTACCAACATCTCTAATGCACAGATTGCTAACATGCCAACTGTTAGCCGTAGCATTACAGATATCACCCGTCTTTCTCCTTATGGTGGAAACGGAATGTCATTCGCTGGTGCTGATGGACGTACAGCCAACTTCACAGTGATGGTGCAAACTTCAACAACAACTTCGGTTTGAGCTCAAAGCTTCCTGGTGGTGGTGCTCCTATCTCCCTGGATGCTATCGAGGAAATGCAGGTTGTTATCTCTCCTTATGATGTTCGTCAGACCAACTTTGTTGGTGGTGGTGTCAATGCTATTACCAAGTCTGGTACCAACAACTTCAAGGGTAGCGCTTACGTATATCACAAGAATGAGAACATGCGTGGTGATGCTATTGAGCGTGAGCAGATTTCTGGTGCACGTGAGAAGGATCAGCAGACTACTTGGGGTTTCTCTCTCGGTGGTCCTATCATCAAGAACAAGTTGTTCTTCTTCGCTAACGGTGAAATGGTCAAGACTCCTACAGTGGTAAACCGCTGGAGAGGTTCTGAGAATGGTATCGGTGATCCTGAGAACTATATCTCTCGTACCAAGCTTGCTGATTTGGAGAGAGTTTCTAATTTCGTAAAGGAAAAGTATGGTTACGATACAGGTTCATGGACCAACTTCCCTGCAGACGAGAGCAACTACAAGCTCCTCTTCCGTGTTGACTGGAACATCACAGACAAGCATCACTTGGCTGTACGCTACAACTATACCAAGAACCGTTCTTGGCAGGCTCCTAACGCATCATCTATGGATGGTGGTACACGTGCATCTGGTAGCCGTATGTCTCAATACTCTATGTCATTTGCCAACAGTATGTATGCCAATGACAACCTCGTCAACTCTTGGACAGTTGACTTGAACAGCCGTTTCACAGATAATCTGTCTAACCAGTTCCTGTTCACATACTCTAAGTTGGATGATAGCCGTTACACTAATTCTTCAGAGTTCCCATTCATCGATATCCTCGATGGCGGACAGAAGAGTGTAGATGGAACTGCTGATGCTGATGGTACCAACAACTACATGGCTTTGGGTTATGAGTTGTTTACCTGGAACAATGCCGTACACAATACTGTATGGAATATCAAAGACGATGTAACTTACTATCTCGGTAAGCACAAGATCATCGCTGGTCTCAACTATGAGCACCAGATGGCAGACAATGCTTATCAGCGTAATGGTTCTGGTTATTATCGTTACAATAGCCTCGACGACTTCCTGAATGGTGCTGCTCCTCAGATTGTATGTTTGACCTATGGTTATGGTGGCAACAACAATCCTGCTGCCCGCGTACAGTATAACAAGGCTGGTATCTATGCTCAGGATGAGTGGCAGATGACTCCTCAGTTCAAGCTGACCTATGGTCTTCGTCTGGATGGTCTGTTCTTCAATAATTCTGATTTGATGACTAACAATGCCATCCTCAATCTCGACTATAATGGTCGTCACATCGACTCTGGTAAGTGGCCAAACAGCTCTTTGACTGTATCTCCTCGTATCGGTTTCGTATATGATGTATTTGGTGACAAGACATTGAAGTTCCGTGGTGGTACAGGTTTCTTCCAGGGCCGTTTGCCATTGGTATTCTTTACCAACTTGCCAACCAACTCTGGTATGGTACAGTATCAGGCAAATATCAATGCTTCATCAACCAATCCTCTTACAGGTGAGAAGAAGACAGATATGAACCAGTTTGCTGGTGGTCTGGTTGTTGATAAGGATGGTAAGCCAACCGCTGCAGCTCTCCGTGATAAGTTGATTTCTATGGGTTATCCAAAGGACATCACTCCAGATGAGGGTACTGTTCCTTCTGCTATCTCTGCTGTAGATACCAACTTCAAGTTGCCACAGGTATGGAAGACATCTTTCGCTATCGATTATCAGGTTCCTGTGTCATTCCCAATGTCTGTTTCTGTTGAGGGTATCTTCAACAAGACATTGAATGCTGCTACATTGACCGACTGGAGCGTACAGGATGCCAAGGGCTTCCCACGTTTCAATGGTGCAGACAACCGCCCTGTATATCCTAAGGGTTCTTCAGTAGGTACTCATGCTTATGTACTTGAGAACACAAGCCGTGGTTACGGTTGGTCATTCTCTGCACAGGTAAATGCTCAGCCATGGGAGTGGTTGAACTTGATGGCTGCCTATACTCATACTGTATCTAAGGAGGTTACATCACTTCCTGGATCTAACGCATCTTCTGTATTGAACTATATCTCTACAGTATATGGTCCTAACAACATCAAGTTGCACAACGGACAGAATGTAACTCCTGATCGTATCATTGCTTCTGCAACGATCCACGACAAGAGCAACAACCACTATAGCTTCATCTATGAGGCATGGCGTGGTGGTTACAACTACTCTTACATGACTGTAAACGATATCAATAATGATGGTTACAACTATGATGCTCTCTACATCCCAACAGACAAGCAGGTAGCTGATAATGAGTTCCGCTTCAAGTCAGAGGATGATAAGACCCGCTTCATGGATTATGTACATGCCAACAGCTATCTGAAGAACCATCAGGGTGAGTATGCAGAGGCTTACAGCCTTTACAACCCTTGGGTACATCGTATCGACTTCAGCTATAAGCACGACTTCAAGTTTGATGTGGCTGGTCACACCAACACTATCCAGTTGAGCTTCGATATGAAGAACGTGCTCAACTTCTTCAACTCTAGCTGGGGTGTCATGAAGTATTTGAACCCTGAGATTGGTTCAGATCCACGTATCTTGCGTTACGAGGGTCAGGATGCAGAGGGTTATGCAACCTTCTCAACTCCAAAGTCAATCAATGGTAACACCAAGACTTTCGTACCAAATCACGCTATCGGTCAGTGTTGGTATGCATCAGTGGGTCTCCGTTACATCTTCTAATTAATAAAGTATCGAAATTATGAAATTTAAATATTTATTCATCGCATTGATTGCCGTAGCAGGCTTCTTTGCAAGTTGTAGCGATGATAAGGACTTAGGTCAGCTTGATGGCATTCAGGTTTCTCAGTCATCTCTCTCTATTCCTCAAGAGGGTGGAAAGGTTGAATTTGATGTTACTTCTGCTGCTGACTGGAAGTTTGTTACCAACGATAAGAAGGGCAATCCTGTGGATTCTATTCCTGCCTGGATTTCTTCTTCTTGCAAGGGCGGTAGTGCAGGTACAACTCATGTTGTCTTCAATGCTGCTGCAACAAAGGGTGCTTACAACAGTACCTTCAAGTTGGTAAGTGATGCATTTACTCAGTATATCACTGTTATTCAGGGTGTATTGAATCCTCCATTCTCTACCTGTGCTGACATTCTGGCAGGTAATGATGGTGAGACTTATAAGGTGAAGGGTACGCTCACCAAGCTCTCTAATACTACGTATGGTAACTGGTATATCAATGATGGTACTGGTGAGGTATATGTTTATGGTACACTGGATGCCAATGGTAGTGAGAAAAACTTCGCTAGCTTGAAGCTGGAGGAGGGTGATGAGGTTACTATCCAGGGTCCAAGAGAGACTTACAAGGGTACTCCTCAGTTGAAGAACGTTACCGTTTTGAGCTATACCAAGTCTTTGATCAAGGTTGAAGAACTCGATAAGGATACCTTGGATAAGGCTGGTGAGGACTTCAAGGTTACTTTGACCGTAAAGGGTGAAGGCGTAACTGTTGATATCCCTGAGGCTGATCAGAGCTGGTTGTCTGTTAAGGGTATTGTTACCAGTGGTACAAAGGCTGAGATTACATTCCATGCCAATGCCAATGCAGGTGGTGCTCGTTCTTCCAGCATCGGTTTCACTTCTACCAAGGGCAAGCAGAGCTCTACTGTTACTGCTGTAGCTTATCAGTTGGGTTCTATCATCGAGTGCCCTATCGCTGAGTTCAACAAGGCTGAGAAGGGTTCTACCGTTTATCGTCTGACTGGTGTCATTACCAAGGTTGCTAATCCAACATACGGTAATTGCTACATCAAGGATGCTACTGGCGAAACATACGTTTACGGTATCGGTGCCAAGGGCGACTTCGAGAAGAAGGGCTTGAAGGTAGGTGACGTTGTTACTCTTACTGGTGTGAAGGACATCTATAATGGTACAGGTCAGATGAAGAATGCTACTTTGGAGGCTGTGAAGGTAGTAACCAAGATTTCAGTAGCTGACTTCCTGACTAAGAAAGATGACAAAAACGTATATTATATGATAGAAGGTACCATCACAGAGTTTGCCGGTCAGAGAAATGATTTGAAGACATACGGTAACTTCGGTTTGACAGATGCAACTGGTTCTGCTTACGTCTATGGCTTGACTGCAGGCTGGGGTGGTGAAGGCAAGAAGGCTGGTGAGCTTGGCTTGAACTTTGGCGATAAGATTACCATCATCGGTTATCATACATCTTACAAGGACGCTCCTCAGGTAGGTGGTGCATTCCTCTTTTCTAAGGATGAATAAACTGATAAGTAAGTTTAATAAATAGATAAAGGTTAAGCGAGAATGTTGCTGCATAGGTGATGTTCTCGCTTTTCTTTTCCAAAAGAATATTGATATTCTACAATAGATTATTCATTTATAAACAAGTGTAGTTTTATGAAGACAAAATGGTTTTATCTTCTTTCCTTGAGCTTCCTGCTGGCTTTCTCTGCGTGCAGTAGCGATGGTGATGACCAGGGCTCTTTGAAAGATTCGAATGCGAATAAGAATGTGGTTTCTGCTTCTGTTCCAACTGAAGCAACAGGGTTGGAATTCCCTAAGATTGTGGCGAATGGTACTACTAGAAATAAGGTGCTCGTTCGCAGAACGGCTGACTATGGCGTAACCTATTCCACTTACTACGATTTGGATAAGAAGTCGCCAAGATGGTGCTGCTATCAGATCTGCCAGTCTAACAATATGAAAAACTGGACTAGAAAGCAGTGGGAAGGTGCTACTTGGATGGGCAAAAAATGGAGTGGGGACCCGTTCCAGAAAGACCCGGATGTAGATGCCGATTGCCAGCCACCGGTTAGCAATGAGTTTAGCAAAAGTGGATATGATCGTGGTCACATCGTGGCTTCTGAGGATAGAGTTTACAGTCAGGATGCCAATGGACAGACATTCTATATGACCAATATGTATCCGCAGATACATAGTTTCAATGCCGGTATCTGGGCAGATATGGAGCAGCTGGTCCGTCATTTCCTTACCTACGATATGAGTACCCAGGCATCTCATGCCAAAGATACGCTTTATGTGTGCAAAGGTGGTACCATCGACTCTTCTGACCAGATTCTGAATTATACGAAGAATGGTTATATCGTTCCGAAGTATTTCTTCTGTGCGGTTCTTCTGAAGAATGCCAAAGGTTATCAGGCTATCGGTTTCTGGTTCCGCCACAGCGCTTATGGTACATCTGAAAAGGTAAAGGGTCATGTGGTCAATATCAAGAAGCTGGAAGAACTGACAGGACTTGATTTCTTCTGCAATCTTCCGGATGATATTGAGAGAAGTGTAGAAAATGCTTCTTGTGATCCGAATACGGTCAAGGAAAAGTGGGGATTCTAACCACTTCTATTGTTGTATGGAATAAGAATGAAAACATATATGAAAAAGGGTGCGTCATCAATCTGTGACGCACCCTTTTAATTTATATGATACCAGTTGGATATTAGAACAGCTGGGCGAATGCCTCGGCTATCTTGCCAGTATAGGTTACCATCTCAGTAACTGGCTGGTAGCCGAAATCCTTGAAGGCAAGGAGCTGGGTGGCTACAAACTGATGGTCGTCAGAGAGGCATGCCTGCAGCTTCATATTACCCATACTGATGGCTGATACCGGAAACTTCTTGATAGACCTTAATTCCGCAACACTATAATTTAACTTTATTTATAAGTTCCTGAGCAACAAAAAGTTGCCCAGGATTTTGCCGTGTCAGATTTTTCACTTATCTTAGTGTTGCAATTAGAAAACAAGCGAAAATCGTAACAAGACATGGCAAAGGTACAAATAAAATCTGAGAAACTCACACCTTTTGGAGGAATTTTTTCAATCATGGAGAAATTTGACTCCATGCTTTCACCCGTTATCGACTCAACACTGGGTCAGAGATGCAGCAGTATCATCGGAT
>NZ_QSIG01000004.1:0-138374 GCF_003468525.1 Prevotella sp. AM34-19LB
GTCGAGTAAGTGGAGGGAGTTTCACCCTCCCTTCTCTCGGAACCGTGCTTGACAGTCTCCCATCACACGGCTCTTCGTACTTAACTCTTTTGTTTCTTAGTTTATATTCTTTATTAACCTAGACGTGGATAGGGTACAAATCCCTTCACCCAGTGTGAAAACTCATTTCTGTTATGTGCCGCATATTCTACAAGCCATTCATATGCTCTGCCTAACTTCTTACCCTTGGAGAAGCGTTTGTACTTACGCATCACCCAACGGGTTAGTCGTTCATTGATGTAATTCAACACCTTGCGGAACTCAGACCTACCAAACTTCATATAGTAGTTCATCCATCCACTAATCTGCGTATCAACTTCATTGCTTATATCTAGCAGACAAGCAAAAGTCTTACGATTCAGTTTCCAAGCCCTTACGGCTTCTTTAATCCTCTTCATCGACTTCCTGCTTATTGCAGGGAGAAAAGCAGTAAAGTTTTGACCCGTCTTTCTGTTTCTTGCACCTCTAGGTCTGAAGGTAAAGCCTAGAAAGTCAAAGGAAGTATGCTCCGAGTCACCTCTTCGATTGCTATCCTTACAATAGACTATCTTTGTCTTCTCCTCATTCAGTTTCAATCCACATTCTTCAAAGCGTTTCATTAGAACAGCTTTCAAGAACTGGGCTTGCTTCTCCGATACGCAGTGGCAGATGGTGTCATCAGCATAACGCTCGAACGGAATCGTTGGATAGTTACGCGACATCCATTCATCAAAGACGTAATGAAGGAACAAGTTTGCCAGAACCGGACCTATCACAGAACCTTGGGGAACTCCCATCGTTCGCTCTATCACTTCACCTTTCAATGTCTGATAGGGAACTTTGAGCCATCGCTCAATATATAGAAGTACCCATTTCTCCCCTGTATGCTTGCGGACAGCCTTCATCAGCAATTCATGATTGATTGTGTCGAAGAACTTACTGATGTCCATATCAAGCACCCAGGGATTCACATAGCAGCGCTCCTTAGCCTTGGCTACGGCTTGGTGCGCTCCCTTACCTGGACGATAGCCATAGGAATCTTCCTTGAAAATAGGTTCAAGTATAGGAGTCAGTACTGATACTACTACCTGCTGCGCTATTCTATCTTCAATAGTTGGTATGCCCAGAGGGCGAGTTCCACCATTGGATTTTGGTATTTCTACCAGCTTCACCGCTTTGGGAAAGTAGCAACCAGAGCTCATGCGATTCCATATCTTATAAAGGTTCTTGGACATTTCTTTATCAAATGTCTTTTGGTCAACCTTGTCGATACCCGCACTACCCTTGTTTTCCTTCACCTTGTGGTAAGCTTCCCACACCAATCGTTTGTCTATTACAAAAGGTTTTGCCTCGTTCATTGTTTCATCCTCAATTTCTTAAGTTGGACTTTAAATTTGGCTAAGCACGCTACCCCCTTCGCTCCATCCCCATTACAGAGACTTCAACACTACTACAAGGTAGTCCGCCACAGACATGGACATCGGTACTTTCTGCCTTGCGTTTAACGGCTCTCAGCATTTTCCCTTGGCATTCCATGCCTATTTCTCCTGTTCCTCCAAAGAGCCCATGTCAAGTTCATGCCACCTTTACACCGCACACCCAGCAGACAGTAAACAGGTTTCCTCTGCCATTATCCCAAGATGTAGAAAAGACCTTGGTTCTGATGTGACTTGCTAATTTTGCTAACGATGCTTCATCAATGGTTCACTTGCGTTCATCTCCTTGACACATACCTTGCCAACCTTACGGAAGGCTTTCAATTGTCGTTCACTACCCGTCTGTTTCCATCAGAGCAGCACAAAGTGGTTTGCAATCAGCACCTGCATGCCGAATGCAGTGGGTCTTCCACCATCTCTTTAGAAGTTACGACAGAAATCTATCAGATATAGCCAATATCAGACTTCATTCTGTCTCAGGACACACTATCCACCTGCAAAAATACGAATAAACATCGAATCTCCCTCACATTTTTGCAAGAAAAAACAAAAACTGAACGAAAAGCAAACGCTTTTGAACAAAAAAGCATCCCCCACCCTTACATCAAAGTAAGAATGGGGGATGTTCATTCAAGATACTATTTTCCATTCCAGGCTGTTCACCTCGTCCTTCACAGAGAAGTTCAAGCCTATCTTCACCACCTTCTTGCCGCTCATCTTGAAAGCATCGGCATAGTGTTTTGCCTCTATCTGGGCGAGAGCCTCCTCGGCACTCTTGTTGAACTTCAGCTCCATCACGTAGATGGTATCAGCAGTCTCCAGCGTGATATCGATTCTGCCCTTTGCCGTATGCTGCTCCACTATGATGCGATAGTTGGTGAGCAGGGCAAACATAATGTAGAGCGACTGCTGCCAATGCCCCTCGTAGTTGGTGTTGTCACAATAAGGCACCGTCTCCAGAAAGTCGTTCAACAGGCAGAAGGCAGCATCCATATCCCCCTTCTTTACCAATACCGACATCTTGGCGATGGTCGTGTTAGCCTTCGCCGACTTGTCCGTCAGATAATGAGGCAAGAGACTTCCATATAGCCCCACCCTTATCTCCTGGTTAGGCAATGCCAACAGGTACAATTTTGTAGGCTTGTCATATCCCTTGATGGTGACATACCCGCTCTGATAGAGCAAAGGTACGATGGTGGTCATCGTTTCGGTGGGGGCATCAAAGTCCTTCTTGCCCACCTCTATGGTTTCGCCAAGGTCAGCAGGCAAGAATTCATACTTTCTCATCATATTGATGAGATAGGTAGGTGTGCCCGATCCGAACCAGTAATCATCCATTCTGCCATCAGCAAAGCAATTCAACAAACTGTAAGGATTGAAGACATCAGGCGATGGCCAGCAGAAGTGATAACCATCATAATGGTCTTTCAGCTCCTGGATGGTCTCCTCCCTGTTCAGTTCCAGATGCTCAGCAAGAGCATCGATGTCATCGCTCATCTGGGTCAACATTTCCTCCTTGGTGATGCCGCAGATACCGGCATAAGGCTCGTCCATGCTCACATTCTTGATATTGTTCAGCTCACTGAAGATGCTGAGCTGCGAGAACTTCGTGATGCCCGTAAGAAACACAAAACGGAGCAATGGCTCGCAATCTTTCAAGGGACTGTAGAAATTGCGCATCGTATTGCGCAACACATCGAGTTTTTCCTTTTCATGCGCCACATCCAGCAGCGGAGCGTCATATTCATCGATGAGCACCACAGCCTGCTTGCCAGTCTTTGCAGTAACTGTTCTTATCAAGTTGAGCAAACGAACGTTTGGGGCTGGAGAATCACAATCCACTCCAAACCTATCCTCATTTTCCTTCAATATATATAAGAGGTATTGATCCAGCTGTTCCTTCTCCATATGTTTGCCTCCAGCCAAACTGAAGTGCAGTACAGGATACTCGTTCCACTCTTTCTCCAGCTCCTCAATGGCAAGCCCCTTGAACAGTTCCTTCTTGCCTTCGAAATAACTCTTGAAAGTGGAAACCAGCAGCGACTTGCCGAAACGGCGTGGTCGGTTCAAGAAGAAAAACTTTCCATCCGTATGGGTCATACGATAGACATATTCCGTCTTATCTACATAGAACTTATCCTCCTTGCGGATACGCTCAAATGTCTGAATTCCTATAGGATATAATTTTCTTGCCATAATCAAACGCTATCTATTTATTTGCAAATATACATCAATTCTTCCAAACAACCAAGCATTTCTACGATTTTAACAAAAAAAACAATCCCGGTCCAGGAGAACAAATTCCTTGCGACCTGCTCTTCACCACTTATTTCATTGATTGCCTTATCCCTGGCTGAGAGTGCTTACGCAACAGAGTTGCGATTGTCTGGAGCTAAGGAATCATGAGAGAGAGAGAGGAGGGATTCGTGGGGGATTAATCTTTTGCTCCGCCTGGTGACGAGAAGTACTTCAGAACCAAATCCTTCAAGGGGGCACTGAAGAGTTTACGGTGATGATGCGAGATGTGCTCACTGTCTGACAACATCGCATCCGTCAGAGATAAAAGCAACTCTACTCGCTGCTTCTCTGATTCTTTCTCCTCTCGCTCCGTTGGATGATCCGTCACAGGAAAAGCATGATCCAATAACCAGACCGTCATTCGGATCGCATCACTCAATGAGGGGTCAAAATCGTCGTTCAGACCACGACGTATGAATCCTCCCGATACCCCATAAGCATCGGGAAGATCCTTGTTGTTCAACACCCAGGTGTGATGAGGATCCTGAAGACTGCCGTTGTTGACGGCTTTCTGTACCCAGTCATGAACCAGACGGAGTAAATGGTTGAACACTTCGAGGGAACGGGCTACACCTTTTTTTCCCTGCAAACTGAATGACAGATGCCATTGCTTGTCTAAAAAAGTCTAATAATTTCATAACTATTTAAATTAATTTTAACGGTTTCCGATATACGGAAACCGCGTTTGGTTATTTCAATTCTTTGTCTTACCTTTGTACCCAGTTGACAATCACGTCAAATCATACGCTTATGTGAAGGGGGTGGCTTAACATCTTTGATATAACAGCGTACGCGAAAGATAAAAGAAATGAATATCAACTAGTTAGATACTGTTTTTAACAGTGTTTTAACGCTAGTTTTTTCATATCCCCCCTTCACACACCTGTATCCTTGATGCCTTTATCAGCATAAACACTTACAATTTTAAACAATAGTAATGATGATACCTACAACATCAAACAATCAAGAGAATGCAGAGGCTATCTTGCCCTCTTTCTTCTACGCTATCGCATCAAGCGAAAGTCGTCCTCTCACCAGCTGGGAGGAGTTAGAGAGAATCATCACCAAGGATCCTCTCACCCAGGCACGTACCCTGGAGTACCGTCAGCGCCTCGCCATCAGCAAGCAGCTTGCACAGGAGGTGAAAATCCAGATGCCGGGCATCACTGTGGCTGCTCTGATGGATGGTTACGGCAAGGAGATGCGAAACATCAAGAAGGTGCTTCGCAACATCGCCCTGGATTACGACCACGTGGACGCACAGCTCATGGAGGAGTGCATCCGCAAGGCGAAGGCGGATCCGCACACCAAGGTGCTCTTCGTTACGGCAAGCGGACGTGGATTCCGCATCATCGCCAGCTACGACAGCGTGGATGATGATGAGCTCTCGGCTCTGGAACTCTTCGAGGCCAACCTGCAGAAGGCGATGGAGTACTACAATGCGCTGCTCGGCATCACTGCCGATGACAAGTGCACGGACATCACCCGCATGTGCGGACTTGCCTACGACTCCCATGCCTATTTCAACTGGAATGCCCTGATCTTTAGCCTGAACCTGAAAGACCTGAAGAAGCTCTATACCAAGAAGGCGCTGCAGGCGAAGTATGCGAAACGCACCCGCAAAAAGCCATCCCAGAAAATGATTCTATTAGCAAAAGGTGTGCCTAGTATGGAACAAGCCGCTGAAAAGATCCTGAAAATGATGGCTGACCAGGGATATGTCTTCGAAAGTAAACTCCACAACGGCTATGTCTGCCATTTCGGCAACATCTGCCTGAGATACGGCATCGACCAGCAGGAGGTGCTCAACTATGCCATCGAGCACTTCAGCAAGGACTATCCCGATACGGCGAGCGTAATCAACTCCTGCTACAAGCACGTGGAGAGAAAAGGCACCTGGCACTTCTACGAGAAGGGTGAGACCTACGGCAAACGCCCTTCTGCCAAGGTAATCAAGCAGTGGCTCAGCATGCGATATGAGTTCCATCACAACATGGTGACCGGATACTATGAGATCCTCAGCCTGAGCCTGAAAGGCAAGTTCCATCACTGGACGCAGATAGACGACAACATCGAGAACTCCATCTGGTCGAAAATGGATGAGGAGGGGCTGGCGATTACTCCACAGAAGCTGCACTCCGTGATCAACAGCGACTTCAGCGAGCCTTGGGACCCGATGTACGACTATCTTTCGAATCTGCCCAAATGGGACGGCAAGAAGGATTACATCTCTGAACTTGCCGACAGAGTGACAGTGGCTTACTGTCCGGGCTACGGTCATACCCAGGAGCGATTCAGATATTACTTCAAGAAATGGCTCGTGGCAATGGTGGTGGCATGGGTAACGCCGAACGTGGTGGCGCAGACCATGCTCATCTTCGTGGGCAGGGGCGGCATTTTCAAGACTACCTCCTTCTACTACACCCTGCCTCCTATCCTGCGCAAGTACTTCATCAATGAATCTACTGCCAACTATACCGACAAGGATGTGATGGAAGCCTTCGCCAGCAAGGCGCTGATGTGCTGCGATGAGTTGGACCAGGTGACGGGAAAGAACCAGAGTGCCTTCAAGAGCAACGTCACCAAACTGGTGTTCTCCATCCGTCGCCCCTACGATAAGTACCGCTCAGAACTGATGCACCGTGCGGCGCTCTGCGGCACCAGCAATACGATGCACCTGATTACAGACCCTGAGAACCGCCGCTACTGCCCTTGGCTGGTGGAGAACATCGTGAGCCCTATCAGCAACCCGATCGACTATACCCACGTATATAGCCAGGCAGTGGCTCTGGGCAAGGAGGTGACGGAGCGACAGAAGAAGAAGGAGGATGGTTGGGTATATTGGCTGACCAACGAGGACATCCAGGAGATGAAGGCGCACAACGAGATGTTCATGGGCGTGAACCTGATGTCCGACCAGATCCTGCGCTACTATCGTGTACCTCAGCCTGACACGGATCCGAGTCTCATCAAGTTCCGCTTCTCTTCCGAGATCATGGAGCGCATCGGCTGCTGCAATGCGATGAACCACAATCTGGCTCAGCAGAACCTGGCGAGCGTGATGATCAGTCTGGGATTCAGGAAGATTCACCGCTCTTACGGCAACGGATGGGCGGTGATAGAGAAGCAGCCGGGCGAAATCAACATCGAGGCGATCATCTCGCCATCGGAATGGGACGGATGCCAGAAGAATAGTTATCTGATGGATCTGAATATCAAAATACAGGATGATAAGAAGAAGAAAAAGTAAGTGACGTTCTGAGAGGTCGCCGGAATGCTTCTGACGATGCGTCAGGATGCTTCTGAGGGGTGCTCAGTGACGTTCTGACGACCTCTTGGAGACGTTCTGACGACCTCTCAGTGACGTCTTGAACAATGAAGAGTATCATTTCAAAAAATACCTATCACATGAAGATAAAAATATACAATAAGTTCGAGCTGGCATGGCTCTACTATCCTATGCAATCCAAGCATGTGGCTGTGAATCATCTGATGAGACTCATCAACCACTGTACTCCACTGGTAACGGCGCTCAGGAACGAAGGCTATCATCCCAGGGACAAGACTTTCAGCCGACGGATGGTGATGCTGATCTACGAGTATCTGGGCGAGCCATAAGGGGGCTGACCACCCTTGAATCGTACTCAGAAAAGTGGCTTTGCCCATTTCGGTGGCTATCGTACTACCATCGTATATCCATTGTACTTTGGGGGGTTGGCAATGTAGTATCTTTGCATCGTGATTCAGAAACACTTCGCGGATCGGGTCCTTCCGCCGGTACTCTGTCTCATAGCGCAGCGCTTAACAGAAACACAACAACAACCAAAACCTTTAATGCCTTATGATCGAGTACGATTTAAAGAAAAACAACAACAAGAAGAACGAGAAGGCTTACGGCAAGTATTATGCCAAGCCTCACGTTATTGAGACGATTGACCTGGAAGCTCTGGCAGAACAGATGCACACCTTCAATTCGCCTTTCTCTGCCGGCACCATTCAGGGCATCCTGACTGATGCCGTGGTACACATCAAGGAGCTTCTGCTCGCTGGTAAGAACGTGAAACTGGACAACCTCGCCATTTTCTACATTGGCATCAAGAACAAGGAGGGTGCAGCTACTGAGGATGATTTCTCGGTGCTCAAGAATGTTCTGGGCGTGAGAATGAGAGCACGTGCTACCGGAAACTTCCGCTTCGTGAATCTGAACTTGGATGCCAACCTGAAAAGGCATACACCCAAGAAGAAGAAAAATGGCTCTGATGATGGTGGTGGCGGTACTACTACCGATCCGAATGGTTCGCAGGGAGGATCGGGAGGTACCAACACCCCTCAGCAGGGCGGCTCGCAAACGGGGTCGCAGGAACCTGGTAAGGATACTGGCGGCTCCGAATCTGGTGATAACGTAAGTCTCTAGATTTACTAACTGATTGATTGAATGAATCTTAAAGAACTCTAAACGATGGTAACTGAAAAATTTCCTATGACCATTGGTGATGAGGAGGTGCTCAATGAGCACCTTCTCCTTGCCTACAACGAAGACGGCAAAATGATGGATTCTCCCCAGAGTGTCCGTTTTCTGGTGATTCACTGCAGTGCAACCAAATGCAACCGCAACTATACGGAGAAGCAGCTTCTCCGTGACCACAAGGCTCGTGGTTTCCGCACCGTGGGGTATCACTTCTACTGCAGAAAGGATGGCAGCCTGACGCAGTTCAGAAAACTGCTGGAGGTGGGTGCTCATGCCAGACCTTACAACAGATGTTCTATCGGTATCTGCTACGAGGGTGGCTTGGATGAGGAGGGGCGCCCTGCCAACACACTGACGCATGCTCAGTACAGGGTGATTCGTCATCTGCTGCTACAGTTGAAGATTCTGTTTCCTCAGG
The DNA here is from genome assembly GCF_003468525.1 of Prevotella sp. AM34-19LB. NCBI lineage: Bacteria > Pseudomonadati > Bacteroidota > Bacteroidia > Bacteroidales > Prevotellaceae > Prevotella > Prevotella sp. AM34-19LB. The sequence goes on from NZ_QSIG01000004.1 coordinate 8,639, forward strand.
CTGAAATCGTTGGGCATAGGGATTTGCCGGGTGCCACTCCTAAGGAGTGTCCGTGCTTTAATGCGGCTGAATTGTTTCCTTTCTGATTACTTTATGATTCTTAATGATGAATGATTATTTTCCTATAAATCTGATTGTGCCTATGAAAAAAGAAACTCTTAAAAAAATCATTGATTTGATTATTACGGTTTTAACCGCAATTGCTTCTGCAGTTTGTGTCCAATCCTGCAGAGGATAAAAAGAAGAGGGTGTGTCATAAGTCTATGGCGCACCCTTTTTTACTTTTTCAAGAACGCAAATCCGCCGGGGTTACGTTCTTTGAGGCACCTAGGTACTTGGGGGCTTTTAGCCCGTCCTCGGCTGCCATTTTTACTCCAATCGCGAGAGGCGGTGGAGATCGGTGCCTACGAAATCATACATCTGCCACTTCAGAAGCTGACGGCAACGCTTCTGAACCCGCTCACCATACTGCCCCTTCAGACTGAACAGGTTGCGCTGGAACTTGATGCCCTGCGACTTCAAAGCCTCGTAATCCTCTTTCTTCATATACAGATAGCGCTCGGGATGAGCAAGAATCGGGGTATAGCCTTTATTCTTGATGCGCTCCAACAAGCCTCGGAAATTCATCGGTGGGGCGAATATACTAGTCTCTACCAAGAGATACTTTTCGGCTAACGGAAGAAGATCGTTCGCCTTTAATCTACGCTCGAAAAGAGCATCCAACATGTTCTCGGCAGCCAGATGCAATCGCAACGGTTCGGCATCAGTCGCAGAAGATTGCTTCGCTCCTTCTGCCTGATATCCCGGATGTCGCTGGGCAAAATCCTGAAGATACTTCTCCTTGAAATCTGCAAAGACACGGCGGAGTTCTTCCGGCTCATTCGGTACATCCTCCATAATATGTGGGGTGAACCACACTTCCTTCATGCCGATCGCCTCATAGATTCTCAACTGCTCCAGACTCTTTTCCGGATCCTGAAACCCGTCATCTACCCCTGGAAGGATATGACAATGAAAATCAATGCCACCAGGGAGAAGCTCTCGCTCCCCTGATGGCATACTCTGATTAAATATTTTCTGGAAGAATTTAAACATTTGTTTCTATTATTCTATAATCCAATTATTTAAGATTTTGCCCCCCCATTCTTTTCCTTATTATAGTTATAGCCATAACCATAGCCGTAACCATAGCCGTAGTGGCTGCCATATCTGCCACCTTGTGCCTTGGTTCCGTTCAGAATCAATGTCATGTTCTTGAACTTCTTCTCCTTGTAGAGGGCATTCACCTCAGGCAACATACTGCGCTCCATCAAGCCGGCACGAACCACGAAGATTGTACGATCGGCAAACTGTTCGTATATTGGGGTATCTGCGACGACCTCGATAGGTGGACAGTCGATGAATACATAATCATACTCCTCGCGCATGGTCTTAATCATCTGCTCAAGCAATGGAGTGAAGAGAAGCTCGGTTGGGTTGGGAGGAATGGTTCCAATAGGAATCACATCAAAATTCTTAACCAATCCGTTTTCTTCACCCTTATAGAGGATGTCGTGGATGTCGGCGATTCTACCATTCAGGTAATCGCTCAATCCCTCGCCCGGACTATGAATCAACATAGAGGTTGAACCATGGCGGAGGTCACCATCTATCAACAAAACTTTCTTTTTCTTGATAGCGAGCGACATCGCCATATTGGCAGCAATATGACTCTTACCAGAACCTGGATTAAATGAAGTGAACACGATGACATTCTGCTCCGGATGGGTTCCGATGGTGAACTCGAAGTTGGTACGCAATACGCGGAAAGCCTCGTTGACGATATCGCGCTTGCCTGCCTTCACCACAATCATACGAACCTCTTTAGGTTTCTTCCAGAACTTGATGCGCTGCTCGAGAGTTGGACGGTTCTTGCGGCTGATAGAGAATGGAATCTCGCCGAGGAATGGTACGTTGACCTTCTTGAGATCCTTACGGCCACGAACGGTGGTATTTGCCTTCTCACGGATATAGATGACTACCATTGGAATAAGGAAGCCCAATACCAAAGCGATGAGCAAGATCTTGCGACGAACCGGCTCCACAGGGGTGTTGTCTCCTGTTGGAGGGGTGATGATACGGGTATTGTATGCGGTAAACGCCTTAGACAACTCGTTCTCCTCACGCTTCTGGAGAAGGAAGAGATACAACGCCTCCTTAACTTTTTGCTGACGGCCAACAGTCTGCAGGTACTTCGCCTGGTTAGGATTGCTGGCAATCTGAGAAGTAGTAGCAGCCTCGTTAGCCTGGAGGGTGCCCAACTCAGTCTTCAGGGTTACCACGAAGTTATCGAGACTAGCAGAGATGCTCTTGCGCATAGAGGTAAGGCTCTGATCATAATCTGCTACCAATGGGTTCTGCTCGCTGGAGTTGGCGACGATATTGTTGCGCTCCAACTGACTCTTATTGTACTCGGTAATCTGCTGTTCGATACCAGGGCTCTCGATACCGGTATTAGATGGAAGAAGCTGGTTCTTGCCAACCTTACCAGTAAGATAATTTCGGATATACTGAGCGATGGCGAGACGGGAATTGAGATCCATAATCTGCTTATCAACTCGGTGCTCTTCTGCATATACTGCTGTGCGGCAGCCTCTACATCAGGCAGCAGGTTGCTGCTCTTGAAGGCTGAAATATTCTTATCAACATCGCCCAACTCACGCTCGATGACGCCCAATCGCTCAGTGATGAAGTGAGAGGTGGAGATGGTCATCTGGTTCTTATCCTCCAACCAGTTCTTGCGGTAAACGATGATGATGTTGTTGATGACATCTTCTGCACGCTTAGCAAGCACATCCTTATAAGTAAGGTCGATGACGGTAGATTTCACATCGCTCAGACTAGCAGAGAGGGAACCCTTGATACGGTCGGTCATTGCATAAACATTGGAACGTGATACATAGAGTACCGGTTCGTCTTCACCAGAAACAAACTGTGTGAAGGCAGGAGCCTTATCCACCTTAATCTTACCCAATGGAGTGCGAATGATCTGTCCGATTCTACCGGTGATTTCATCACTGTCATCTACTGGGAGATTATCACGGGTAACTCCCTTGAGCTTACTGATAACATAAGAGCCATCGCCCTTGAGCTGGAGCTTAAAGCTTCCGCTCTGCTCATCGGTGAATCCTACGAAATCTACTGTGACTGGGAGATCTGCGCCATAGAGTGCCTCCTTATGGAAACGTCCATCGATGGCATAATCCACATCAAGTTTCAATCTCTTACCAGTCTCGAGGAGAACGGCTGGTGACTGAATGGCAATGAGTTCATTGTTTACATTGCTCTTCATGTTTCCCATACCCATATCGGAGAACATGGAAGCTACATCGCTGCCAATGCCCTGCGCCTTGCTCTCATCCTTGATCATCAGGGATGCAGTGCGCTGATATACATTAGGGGTGGTGAGGTTGTAATAAATGGCGATGCCGCAGGTTACAACCAGTGAGAGGATGAACCAACGCCACTGTGTCAGACAGAGATAGAGGAGATCCTGAATACGGATGAAATCCTCTTCCTGGTTAGGTCGAGCCATCGGATTTGGCTGTGCTGGCTGATTCGCCGGAGTTGTATTCTGTATCATTTTTTGTTGATATTAATTAACTTTCAAGAATGTGAGAATGGTAACGATGAGAGATGAGATGCTCATCCAGAATCCCGTAGATTGCACAGTATTTCCATTGAGAGTAGAGCTTCTCTTCTTGGTATCGTTAGGTGTAACATATACCACATCGTTCTGCTGGAGATAGTAAGCAGGAGAACTGAAGATATCCTTGCCGGAGCAGAGGTCGATTTTGTAAACTTTCTGGTGGCCGTTTTCCTGACGGAGTACCATCACATCGTTTCTGCGTCCCTGGATGGTGAGATCGCCTGCCTTGCTGATGGCATCGAGGATAGTCACCTTTTCCTCTTCGATGGCATACTGACCTGGCTTTGCCACTTCACCCATCATAGAATAATGGAGGTTGCTGAGACTTACAGTTACAGTTGGGTCTTTCACAAGACTTGCATCAACCAATGACTTCTTTATCTTTTCGGCAATCTGCTCACGGGTGAGACCAGCCACCTGCATCTTTCCCACAACTGGGAAATCGATTTCTCCCTTGCTATCTACTGTATAGTAATAGGCATCCTGCGACATATTGTAAGTACCACCGCTGTTTGTACCGCCTGTAAGATTGAAGAGCTGTGAGATCTGCGGATCCTTACTCTTGACCCCAATATAGATTTTATCGGTAGGCTTTACAGTAATAACTTTGTTCTGCAGGGTGATAACGGTATCAGGATTGTTGTTTAAATCCTGAAAGTAGGCTACATTCTTCGGTGCGCCGCAAGATGTAGCGGTTAGGAGCGCTACCCCTAGGGCACCTAACAGCATAAATTTACGAAATTTCATTTTTTTATCTAAATAATGCATTTTTTTTATCATACACCTTATATCCTTTTCTTCTTTTATATATTTCTATTTGTAAATGATAGAAGATTATCCCTTCCCAAAGGGAGCTCCACATTCTAACCAAACCTTCCTTTCTCTGAAGGGAAGGATGTAGCTGGCTCTGCTATAGCGCCGCCAGGATTCTGAGCGGGTTTGCAGCCAGAATGCTTTTTCCGGCTGCAAAATTAATGGTTTTTTTTGATAATAAAGAATATATCACTTTACAAAGGTGATTTTTAACAAAAAAAAACAGTTGATTTTAAAATAATTATTGAGGGGGAGAACAGGAGGGATTTGCGGAGGGAAAAAAGATGGGGAAAAGTTTGGAGAATTCAGTTTTTATTGCTAACTTTGCGGTCGAATTTACGAGGAATTTATATTCTAAGAAGAGAAATCGAAAAATTTAAATTACATATAATTTCTTATGGAAAAAAACATCTATAAAGGAAACATACTGATTAGAAGGTTGGTGGTCTTAGTTGACTTCATCATCCTCAATTGCTTGCTATTGGGCCTTATTAACATCGAGTTCCTTCATGTACCCGAGTATCTAAACCTGAAAACAAAGATTACATTCTTTATAGCAAACGTTGCTCTCGCCATCGGCGAATACAACTATAGCACTATCATCCATATAAGACGAATCGGTTTCCAGCAAGTACTTAAGCGTACGCTCTTCCTGGTGCTTTGTACCGCCGTCTGCTTCATGGTCTTCCTGAAATTCTTCAGTCATGGTGGAGCAATATTTACATTCGGTATCTACTTCGGCATCACATTCTATATTGCTTTGGTCATCAGTAGAATCATCGAGCTCAAGTTTCTGAAATATCACCGTGCGAGAGGTAGAAACATTCGTACCGTGGTCTTCGTGGGTAGCGATCCTGCCGTAAGAGAAATGTACATTACCATGACCGAAGACCCTTCTGCGGGTTATATCGTGAAAGGCTATTATGCCAATGATGACATCGCTGGAGCACCTCAGGAACTGAAAAAACTGGGTACCATGGAGGATCTTAACAGAATTTTAGAGTCAAAGCTGAATGATACCATCAACGGTTCATCTTATGGTCTGGATGAGATTTTCTGCAGCTTGTCGCATCAGGAATCTGACCAGATTGTGAAGATCATGCGTTTCTGTGACAAGAACGTGGTGCATTTCTATTATCTGCCTCGTCTGTTCGGCGAATATAAGCTGCATCTGGATTCCCATAACTTTATGGGTAAGACGGTTTACACGAACCATCTTGAGCCGCTGTCTTCTATCTCAAACCGTATTCTCAAGCGTGCTTTCGATATCGCCGTGAGTGGTGTAATCTGCCTCTGTTTCTTGCCTTTCATTCCAATCATTGCGCTGATTATCAAGATTCAGAGTCCGGGTCCTATCTTCTTCCGTCAGGCTAGAACGGGTCTGAATGGTGATACATTCATGTGTCTGAAGTTCCGTTCGATGCATGTGAACAAGGATTCTGACAAGGCTCAGGCGACGAAGAATGACCCAAGAAAGTTTGCGTTCGGCAACTTCATGAGAAAGACGAATATTGATGAGTTCCCTCAATTTATTAATGTATTGAAGGGCGACATGAGTATCGTGGGTCCTAGACCTCACATGTTGTATCACACTGAGGTTTATGGTAGTTTGATTGATAAGTATATGGTTCGCCACTTCTCGAAGCCTGGCATTACCGGTTGGGCTCAGGTAACGGGTTTCCGTGGTGAGACGAAGGAGCTTTGGCAGATGGAGGAGCGCATCAAGCGAGATATCTGGTATATCGAGAACTGGTCGTTCTGGCTTGACATCCGTATTATCTTCCTGACAGCGAAGAGTATTATCTGCCCGGATAAAAACGCTTATTAAAATTACTCCTCTAATGCCTTGATCTGCTTTTTGGGAGTTACACCCAGATTCTTCAGGCTCTCTACCCTTCTCATTACATTGCCGGTACCATCATAAAGCTGCTTTTTCGCTTTATCATAGGTACCGGAGAGGCGGGTTATCAAATCGCCGATTCCTGTAAAGGTATCTTCGAAAGTCGCTACCTTATCATATAGATCGGCTGCCGTCTTCACAATTTTCTCTACATTCTTGTTCTGACGGTCATACTGCCAGAGATTATACGCCAGCTGCAACGCCATCAGGAGATTGCTCGGAGATATGATGATGATCTTCTTCTGATAGGCATAACGACTCAAATCCGGCTGCTGCTTCATCGCTGCAATATAACTGGTCTCGTTCGGTATGAACATCAAGACAAAACCGATGGCATCTTCTACCAACTTCGAATAATCCTTCTCCGCTAACTCATCGATGTGCTTGCGCACACTCAGGGCGTGCGACTTCATCAACCGCTCTCGCTCCTCATCGGTCTCTGCCGCCAAGGCATCGGTATAGGCGGTGAGAGATACCTTGCTATCTATCACCACGCTCCTGCCTTCCGGGAATCGCACGATGACATCGGGACGGAAGTTCTTGCCGTTCTCATCCTTGGTATTCTCCTGGATAAAGAACTCCTCGTCCTTGCGCAAACCGCTGTTTTCCAGGATAGTTTCCAATACCATCTCACCCCAGTCGCCCTGCATCTTGCTGTCGCCCTTCAATGCCTTGGTAAGGTTGGCGGCATCGGAGCCGATCTTCGAGGTCTGCTCCTTCAGACTTGTTACAGCCTGCTGCTGTTCCTGCTGGAAGAGTTTCATCGTAGCCTCGAAGGTACTCTGCAGTTCCTTCTTATTCACCTCGTTCTGGGTCTTGCTCTCTTCTACCGATTTCTTGAAATCGGCAAACTGCTCCTTGATAGGTTTCAGGAGTTCATCCATCTGGAGTCGGTTGTTTTCCTGGAGGGCAGACTGCTTGGCAGCGAGCTGTTCGGCAGCAGCCTTCTGCTGTTCGATGGTCATGCGATGCATCTCCTGCTTCAGGCTTTCGAGTTTCTGCGCCCACTGCTGGTCGCTTTCTGCACGGAGCTTTTCGGCAAACAGCCGTTCGTTCTCCATCTGGGCTTTTAAGGATTGAAGTTCAGAAGCATGATGCAGATTACTCTGTTCGATGTTAGCCTGCAGCACCTGAGCCTTCGCAATGAGCTGCGTTTTCTCCTCTCCCGCCTTTTTTCCTTCCATCAGCTTGCCCACGAAGAATCCGATGGCAAGACCTATAACGATTCCTATTACTATTTCCATTTATCTTTGTTTTAAATGATTCTGTATATCTGCCAAAATTATGATGTGCAAAATTAATGCTTTCAAAACATAACACCAAACATCAGAGGGGATTCTTGTAGATATTTAACTATTATGGAAAAAACAAGTAGAAATATGAGATTAAATGAAAATTTTGCATTATCTTTGCAGCATAATTAATATAGATATAGACTATGATCAAAAGATTATTATCCTTTTTAGACGCTTCGCCAGTGAACTTCCTGGCTGTGAAGAATATCTCCGAGGAATTGGAGAAAAATGGGTTCAGACGACTGAACCCTCAGGAGCCGCTGGGCAAGGTTGTGGCTGGTGACAAGTTCTTCGTTACCAAGAACGACTCTTCTATCTATGCTTTCCAAATCGGAAAGAAGACACTGGCTGATGCCGGCTTCCACATGATCTGCGCTCACTGCGACTCCCCTACCTTCCGCATCAAGCCTAACGCTGAGATGACTTGCGAGGGCGGTATCGTGAAACTGAATACCGAGGTGTATGGTGGTCCTATCATGTCAACCTGGTTCGACCGTCCACTCACTCTGGCGGGTAGAGTTATCGTAAAGGGCAAGGATGCGATGCATCCGAAGACGCTCCTGCTCCATATCCAGCGCCCATTGCTGCAGATCAGCAATCTCGCCATCCACTTCAACCGTCAGGTGAACGATGGCGTGAAGTTGAGCAAGCAGAAGGACGTGCTCCCTATCCTCGGCATCATCAATGATGAACTGGAGAAGGGTAATCTGCTGATGAACATGATTACCGGTGAACTGAATATCCAGAAGGAGGATATCCTCGACTTCGACCTCTATCTGGCTGATGCCACTCCTGCCTGCACCTTCGGTGTGCACGATGAATTTATCTCTTCGGGCAGACTCGACGATTTATCGATGTGCTGGGCTGGTGTAGAGGCGATGATTGCATCAGATGCCAATGATACCACCCAGGTTCTCGCCATCTTCGATAATGAAGAGACGGGGTCTCAGACCAAACAGGGAGCCGGAAGCCCATTCCTTTCATATATGCTCCAGCGCATCGCCCTGGCACAGAGCCATACAGAAGAGGCTTATTATCAGGCTGTGGAACGTGCCTTCATGATTTCAGCCGATAATGCGCATGCCTGGCATCCTAACTATAGCGAAAAATTCGACCCTACAAATCATCCTAAGTTGGGCGGTGGTCCGGTCATCAAGTTCAATGCAGCCCAGAAGTATGCGAGCGATGCCGTATCAGCAGCCATCTTCGCCAACATCTGCGAGGCTGCCGGTGTGCCTTGTCAGCGTTTCGTGAACCACAGTGATGTGGCTGGCGGAAGCACTTTGGGCAATATCCTCGCCTCTTCCATTCCATTGAAGGGCGTGGACATGGGTAATGCCATTCTCGCCATGCACAGTTGCCGTGAAACCGGCAGCGTGATGGATCACGAATACTGCGTGAAGGCTTTCACGAAGTTCTATCAGCTGTAATTTGAAAGTTTTTGCCCTTACAGGGCGGCAGGCTTGCATCCATAATTACCCAGGGCGGATGCCCTGGGCTAGGAGCTTCTGCCCTTTCAGGGCGTATGGAGACAAGAAACTTGGATCGGAAAGGGCGTATGGAGACAAGAAACTTGGATCGGAAAGGGTGTATGGAGTTTACTTATGCTCTTTATGAATTCTTCTCATACCCCTTATTCTGCTCCAGTTTCTTATTCAAATCAATGCATTTCTGCGGTATCGGGAAGACGGTGGTATAGCCAGATTCCTCGCCCAGAAGTGGGGTGCGGAGATCATAAGCTGCCGTAAACTTGCCGAAACGGATGAGGTCCTGGCGGCGCCAACCTTCCCATACCAGTTCCAGCAATCGCTCTTCCAGGATGTTGGCAAGCGTTGCCTTGCGATTCGGCATGCCTACACGAGCACGGATCCTGTTCAGTTCCACATCACCATTCTCTCCCAGGCGAACCTTGGCTTCCGCCTTCATCAGCAGCACATCGGCATAACGGAAAAGAACGATATCGTTGCTCTGCAACTTGCCATCCATATACGAAGTTCTATCTACCTCGTATTTCGCCATTCTCGCTCCAGCCGTCTTGATATACTTGCTGCCAGTCAGGTTCTGAGCCACCTCAAAAGGCTGATACTCCAGAGGCTTGCCATTATCCATCAGCAGTTCCTTGCCATCCACCTTCACAACACCTGCCACAAAGTTCATCTTGCAACGGGTGTCCTCGTCTGCTTCGCCATAACGGTTGGCCTTCATTGTAGCAATCGTAGCACAGGTACCATTCTCACTACCCCATCCCAAGGCACCACCATGCGTATAATGGTAAGAGCGGAAAAGATAATGAAACTGATTGGTATAGATGTTCTTATCCATTGGAATGGTAAAGATGTTCTCCTTCGATGTCTCATTGTGCGTAGAGAAATTGAAGGCATCATCTGCCTCCAGGTCATACCCCTCCCCGGCAAGTTTATCGCAATAGTAAATGCAGGTTTCCCAGGCATTCAACTTCTTGCTGCGGTTCGCACTCGCCTTGCCGCCATTGAGCAGAGAGGCTCCATCGGCAGTCTGCACCATGAAATAGATATCCTTGCCCTTAGGTCGCTTCGCATACCCCTTGGTCCAGTCATCAAACATGTAGATCTCGGCATTCAGCGCCAATTTTGCCAGCAGGAAGTTAACCACAGGCTGCGTGATGCGGCCATAGTAATTGCCCTCCTTGTTGCTATGCTCATCGGGAAGATAAGGCAGCACCTGCTGCAACTCGCAGAAAACGAAGTGGAACACCTCGCTCCGCTCGCTTTGAGAAGGAAGAGCAGCACCTGTGACAGAAGGAAGAGTGGCATCAGCTCCCCCAGCATTCGCATAAAGGGCAGCTTCTCCCGAAGACAGAATAACCGGAATCCTGCCAAACATATCCATCGCCTCATAATACATCAATGCTCTTAAGGCACGTACCTCTGCCTGGAACTGGTCTTTCTGGTTCGCTGTGAGCAGAGACGACTTGGCTTCAATGATGTCGAGCGACTTGTTTGCCAGAACTATCACCTTATAGAGATACTTCCAGGTATCATAAAGCGGCTCATCATCAGCCGTCCAGTCATGCCGGTACATGGCATTCCACAACCCGCCGTCATACCAGTCGCCTCCACGAATCGGAATCATCGCCTCGTCGGTAGTCAGCGTGTTGTAGTCGTAGATGCCACGGCAGGTGCCCTGAAGCCCCTCACTCTCGTTGGTGCCGCCGATATAATTATAGAGTGAAGCCACGGCGTTGGTATAAATATCTAAGGCAGAGCCATAAATGGCTTCCTCCTCGAGCTGGTCCTTCGGATGCTCATCCAGACAGGATGTCATCGTCAGCGATGTCATTGTCAAGGCTGCTATCAGGAAAAAGTATAGTCTATATCGTTTCATATATTTCTGCATTTAAAGTTCTGCATTTAGAATTGAACACTCAAACCCAGCGAGAAGGTGCGGTAAAGCGGATAGGTCCGCTTGTCGTCGATACCCATCGTACTGTTCACCACATAACTGTTGATCATCGGCGTCAGTCCGCTATAACTGCTGATAGTGACAAGATTGTTCACACTTGCCGACACCCTGAGCGACTGCACCACCCCCTTGCGGATTGGAATATCATAACCCAGGGTGAGATACTCGAAGTTAAGATAATCACCTTTCTCCAGCCAATAATCGGATACATTCTGGTCAACGATGTTCTTCTCCGGGGCACCCTTCAGCACGTTGTAATCCGGGAAACTCGACATGTTGGTATATGCCAGCCCCGTTCCGTTGAAAATCTTATGTCCAAAAGCACCATTCATCTGCAAGGAGAGATACCAGTCGCGATAACGGAAACTGATGTTTGAGCCAAGCGTCACCTTTGGCGTTGCCTGTCCGGCGATATACCTGTCACCGCCATCACTCAAATCCACGGTTCCGTTCTTATCTAAATCTTCGATATCATAGCGATAATGCCCGTTGCCATCTTCTACAAGTCCCTTGCAATGAGGTAGATAGAAGACACCCAGCGGCTGTCCCACTATCTGATAGACCACATTGTTATAGCCGCCATGCTGACCGGCACCCGATAAGGCACCCATCGCCGTGATATCCGCCGCCGACATCTGCATGCCATCATATTCGCCACTGAGCGAGAGGAGTTTGTTCTTCTGCCAAGCCAGATTCATGTTGATGTTCAACTCCATATCCTTCTTCTGTATAGGCGTGATGGAGAAGCCCACCTCCAATCCCTGATTGCTCATCGAACCGATGTTTGCCAAGAGCTTATCATAGGCGAAAGGTGGCACCGGCACATCGTAGGCATAGAGCATATCGGTGGTCTTGGAATAGTAATACTCCGCCGTCAGCACGAGACGGTTGTTCCACAACCCCAGGTCGGCACCCAAGTTCCAGGTGGCACGCGTCTCCCACTTCAGGTCGGGATTGTTGTTGCGGATCATACCCATCGTTACCACAGGCGAACTGTTCACCGAAACGATGCCGTTCTGTCTCACAGTGTTCATGGTGGTATAGGCAGAGATGCCGCCCAGATTACCCGAACGTCCATAACCCGTACGCAACTTGAGCATCGTAATCGCCTTGAGCTGGCGAAGCCATTCTTCCTGCTTCATATCCCAGGATAAGGAAACGGATGGGAAGAAACCCCAGGTATGGTCATCGCCCACCAAAGAAGAACCGTCGCCACGCATGGAAACCGAAAGACTGTACTTATTATATAAGGTATAGTCGATGTTGCCCATCACGGAAGCCAGCGCCTGGTCTTCATAGTTGCTGTCTGTACCGCCGAAAGGTCGGGAAGCGGCAGCACCGATATTGTGGTAATACATACTATTGTTTGAGAATCCCTTGGCAGAAGTCCAGAATCCCGTACGGATATCCTTCTGATACTCAGCACCTGCCATCGCCTTAAGGCTGTGAATGCCCCACACCCGCTGATAGTTCAAGGAAACATTGGCAAGCCATTCCTCGCTCTTGAACTCCCCACGATAGAGATTACCCTGTGCCCACACCCAGGTAGGACAGAACTGGTTATTCTCGTTGGAAGTATAACTGTATGCCCCAAAGGCAGAAATGCTCAGGTTGCTCAAAATATCATAGTTCAGTTTCAGATGGGCATTGAAGTTCATGTTCTTCGTATCCCTGCGCTCTTCGAGCAGGGCACCGGGAGGATTCACCTGCGAAGCAGCTCCATTCTTCACCCAACTGCCATTCAGCCTATCAAAAGGATAGGTAGGATTCATGGCATCGGCAGAATAGAAAAGCATCTGACTGTCGAAGATATCATTGTTTTTATAGGATGAACCGAATACGCCGAAATCACCCGTCAGTCTATCACCAAACGCCTTCTGGGTAACATCAATCTTAGCCACCAGGTTGCGATAGCCCTTGCTCCGGATGATGGTGTTGTGGTCGATATAGCCGAAGGAAGCCCGATAGTTGCTCTGCGGAGTACCACCGCTGAAGGCGAGATAATGGTTCTGCACATTTCCGGTTCGGGTGATTGCCTTGGAGAAATTGGTATCAAATCCCTTATTGTTATATTCCAGCCCAAACTTCTGTGCAGCAGCTATGTATTCAGCGGCATTCAGCATCTCCATACTCTTGAACATCGCCTCGATGCCATAGTTGCCCTCGTAAGAAATCTGGAATCCCTTACCCGTTCCCTTCTTGGTCTTCACCTGGATAACGCCCGAAGCACCACGAGAACCATAAAGAGCGGTTTCACTGGCATTCTTCAACACGGTAAAGCTTTCGATATCAGCAGGATAGATCGTAGCAAGCGTTGCTACATCCGAGGTTACACCATCGATGATGACCAATGGGTCGTTGCCGCCCATGATGGAAGTGGTACCACGAACCCGCACAGAGTTGAGCATGGCAATACGGTCGAGACCATTGGTAGTAACGTTTACACCAGCCGTCTGTCCATTCAAGGCATCAAGGGCATTATTGAGTACGCCCTTCTTCAGCAGTTCAGGCTCCACCACGCTCACCGAACCGTATAAGCGCAATGAATCCAGACCTTTGATATTTTCTGACTGGGCATGGAGGGTATGAGGTGCAAGAATCATCGCACCTACGGCATATAATATAACTTTTAAGTTCTGTTCCATAACTATATCTGAGTTTAGTTTAGGCTCAAATCTATTTCGACTGCAAATATAATAAAAAAGAATGATACAAAATCGCTTTTTCCCAAAAATCTTTCGAAAAAAGGCTCAAAATACTTTATGTACAAGGTAATCATAAAGTTCGAAGGAAAGAAAAACGGAAAAAGGAAGCCAAGATAAATACAAACTTATCTGACTTCCTTTTGTTTCATTTATATAAACGAGAACCACTATACCAAGGTTCCGTGCTTATCTATGATAATTATCTCTTCACTCTCAATCCATTCTCGATGCTGGAGAGTTCATCGAAGAACTCGGCATCAATCTTCAGTCGCTCCTCTACCTTGGCGCAACTGTGGATAACCGTGCTATGATCGCGATTACCAATGAGTTTGCCCACTCTGGAAGCAGGCATTTTGATGAGTTTCTGAGCCATGAACATCGCCACCTGACGCGCCTCCACGTACTCACGCTTGCGGCTCTTGCTGTTGACTGCAGCCACCGTTACCTTGTAATGATTGCAGACCGCCTCCACGATTTCATCGAGGGTGAGCACCTTGTTGCTCTCCTCAACCTTGACGGCACGCTTGATGACACGCTCAGCCAATCGGATGTCGATGCTGCTGTTATATACGATACTGTAAGCCAGCAAACCATTGATGGCACCCTGGAGATCACGCACACTGCCGTTGCAGGTCTGTGCGATGAAGGAAACCACATCCTTCGGAATCTTCAGTCCATCCTTGCGCACCTTGTTGCTCACGATATCGACGCAGAGTTCCACATTCGGCTTCTCCAACTCCGCCACCAGTCCACAAGAGAAACGGGTGATGAGTCGGTCTGGCATATCCTTGAGTTCTACCGGAGGTCGATCGCTCGCCAGAATGATACGCTTTCCGTTGCGGAAGAGGTGATTGAAGATGTGGAAGAAGGTATTCAAGGTCTTCGCCTTGCCTGCCCAATCCTGCACATCATCCACGATGAGCACATCGATAGACTGGTAGAAATTGATGAAATCATTGCTCGCATTATGCAGCACCGCATCGGTATATTGTGTCTGGAAGAGGCGGGCACTGACATAGAGCACACGCTTCTGCGGATACATCTGCTTGGTTTTCAGACCGATGGCATTCACCAGGTGAGTCTTTCCGCTACCAGAAGGACCATAGATGAACATCGGGTTGAACTGCGTGGTATTCGGATGCTCAGCGATAGACAATCCCACCGAACGTGGCAACTTGTTGCTGTCACCCTCCATATAATTATTGAAGGTGAGTTTCGGATCAAGTTGGGTGTCAATGTCTTCAGGCTGCTGTGGTTCTGCCGGGTTAGCTTGTGTCTGTGGCTGCTGTGCCAATCTCTTGCGCTCAGCCTCATCAATATCAGCCGGATCAGCTTCCACATCCTGGGTCAACCTGTGTTCCTTATCCGTTACCACACGATAAGTGAGACGGATGCCATCGCCGAAATTGCGATGAAGGACCTTGCTCAACAAGCCAACATAATTCTGTTCCAAGTACTCATATACGAATGGACTTGGAACTTGAACCAACAAAGTCTTGGTCGAAGGCTTGTACGACTCAAAGACTATTGGTCGAAACCATGTATTATATTGCTGCTCTGACACATTATCTTTTATAAGCAAAAGACTATTGTCCCAAAGCGCTTTTGGACTTGCTAACATTGACACTATTTACTACTTATTTTAATTGATTTTTTACCTTAACACTACATCAGATTGCACCATCTGATGCAAATCGACTGCAAAATTACAAAAAAAAGCCCAAAGTAGCAAATCGGGCTATTTATAATATTTTAAGACTACCATGATAACTACCTCATAATCAAGCAACTAAGAAAGTTATCCACAATTGCGTTTTAGGGGCGGTGAAACAATTTTGAAACACCCCGAAATAGCTAAAAAACAACAAGTTCTGTAGCTATTCCGGGGCGTGAAACATTGCCTTTGTTATTTAGACAAAATTTATTTTGGCTTTTTCCTCAAAGAAGCCTTCGAAACGGTATTCTCGAGGCTCTACTTGTCTTTCTTGCCAAAAATTGAGAAGTGAACATAGCGCTTTGGATGCGCCTTGAGATCGATAACCAGAGAGTCGGCATGCGACATGGTTGAGTTCAGATTCTCATAGAGGCGGGTATCGTTCATGAGGAGACCGAGACTACCCTTTCCGCTGTTCAACTGCTCGGTGAACTTCTGTGCACCATCGAGGGTGGCATTCACACGGTCAAGTGTGCCCTGCACATCGAGGCTCGCCAGATTAGAGGTGAGTCGGTTGGTATTGTCGAGAACGCCATTCGCCTTCTTCATCATACCCGGAACCTGCTTGTTCAATCCAGCCATCAGGGTATTCAGCTCACGGGTGGAAACGGTGAGGTTGCTGGTGATGTTCTCCACATTGTGGAGGGAAGCAGCCAGGGCAGGATCAGCCAGGAGTGCATTCACACTGGTGAGGATGGAATCCAGCTTAGGCAGCATCTTCTCGACTACCGGAATCATTTCGGCAGCCTTGCCCATCATACCGGAATTCACCGTACCAGGAATGATGCCGCCCGGTTCGATACGCTCACGAGGATTGTTGGCAAGCAGGAGACTCACCTGGAGATTGCCCATGATATCCTTAGAAATCTCTGCGGTACTACCCGCAGGGATTCTCAGATCCTTATTGATATCCACCTTGACCTTGATGGGACCCTTTCCTGAATAGTCGAAATCCAGCTGATCCACGGTACCCACCTTGTAACCATCGGCATAGATAGGGGTAGAAGCACCCATACCCTGGATGTCATCAAACGTCATATAGTAGGTGTTATTGGTAGAGAACAAGTTGATGCCCTTCAGAAAGTTGATTCCGAAGTACATCACCAAGATACCTACAATAGCGACCAACGCTATCCTAATTTCCTTTGTCAGTTTCATATTTATCTATTTTTGTTCTTTTTATTATACCTATTTTATATAGAGCGAATCACAGGCTGCGGAGCTACCGGCTACCCGAGAAGGGAGCTACAAGCTGCCCGAGAAGTGGAGGAGCTACCGGTTGCGGTTCTGCTTGAACTCCCGGATAGCCTGGTTCACGTCATATTTCTGTCCGTTCTTGAAGGCGATGATGAAAGCCTCCGGAAACTTATCCAGCTTTTCCTTGCGCAGGCGATAGATCTCGTTGTAATTGGTGGATGCACCCAGGGTGTATTTCACCAGATTGCCTTCCTGGAAACTATCGTAATCGGTTTCGCCCTTGAAATGAGCATCACCCTTGCGAAGGTTTCTACTACCTACGAAAATCTGAAGCTTGAAGACCGGCGCATCGGCTACCTCAGCCTTCTTCACATCCTTCTTCGTTTCCTGCTTCTTCACATCCTTCTTCGGCTCCTGCTTCTTCACCTCCCGCTTTGGCTGTTCAGGCGTTGCCTCTTCACGCTTCGGCTGCTTTCCCCTCGTTACGACACGAGTCTTAGGCGCAGGTTCCTGATCCGGAACAATCTTCGGGATATTCACATCCTCGGAATCCGAGGCACGATAAGGAACGGAAACCGATTTATCGTACTTATTCTTGTATTTAGCGAAAGCCTCGTAGATGCCACGGGCGATATCATCCACTCTGCTGTCATCGTTGAGCAGGCGCTCTTCATCAGGAGTGGTGATGAATCCCAACTCTATGAGGCAGCCCGGCATGGAAGTCTCTCTCAAGACCAGGAATCCCGCCTGATGCACGCCCTTGTCGGGACGGTTGGCACCATCGCAGACACCTCGCTGGATCATTCGAGCCAGTTCTACGCTGCGCTCCATGTTCTTGCCCTGGATGAACTCGAAGATGATATAGCTCTCAGAAGAGCGGGGATCGAAGCCCTGATATCTCTGCTGATAGTCCTTCTCCATCGAGATGACGGAGTTTTCTCGCATCGCCACATCGAGATTATCCTTGGCACGGTGCATACCTAGGGTATAGGTCTCGAAGCCACGAGCCACCTTTCCTGCCGGCAAGGCATTGGTATGCACGGAGATAAAGAGATCGGCGTTGGCACGGTTGGCGATATTCGCACGCTCATTGAGCGGGATGAAGACATCCTTCGTGCGGGTATAGATGACTCTTACCTCCGGGAGATTCTGCTCCACATACCTGCCGAAGCGCAAGGCTACGGCAAGATTGATATTCTTTTCCTTGGATATGGCTCCGAGTGCTCCGGCATCATGACCACCATGACCAGGGTCGATGACCAGCGTGAATCGCTTATTGGCAGCGAACGACGTCATTACCAACATACACATCAAAGCCCATATCAGTGTTACTTTCTTACACATACTTTCTGATGATTTTGCAAAATTACGACTTTATTATCAGAAAACCTAATTCTAACTATAAGTTTTATCATTTATTAATACAACCTCTACCCCTGCGCCGTCGCTATCGGCACCCATCGGTGGATTCACCTTGGTGATAGAGAGTTGGAGTTTCTGGATTTCCGGGAAATCGGAAAAGAGTCTTTGGGCGATTCTTCCAGCCACATGCTCCAGAAGCTTGCTGGGCGTCGCCATTTCTTCTCTTACCTTCTGATAGACCTCGGCATAATTGAGGGTTCCCTGAAGTTCATCGGTCTTCATGGCAGAAGAGAAGTCATAATCCAACACCAGGTTGACGAGATAATCGTTGCCAACGATTCCCTCCTGCGGCAATACGCCATGGAAAGCGTGGAAACGCACATTCCTGAGGTATATCTTACTGCTCATCAATTTCATCTTCAGTCTCCTTATGATCTATTCCGTTTTCCAAGTTATCTGTTCCATTTTCTTCATAGAGGTACTTCTTCAAGGCTCTTTCCACGCCTACCCGCCAGGTGTTGAGGGTTTCGGAGGTGAGCTGCAGCTGATTGACCAGCTTGATGACGTGGGCAATCGGCATACGATAGCGCAGAACGCCGGAGATGAGCTTGGCATAGTTCCAATACTCGGGATTGAACTTCTCGCTCAATCCTTCGACGGTAATCTTGTAGCCACGCTTGTTGACAAACTGGAAATCATATCGCTTCTGTCCTTCCGAGAGCACCGTCTTGATGATCTTACCCTTGGTGACAGACTTGGGGAGCATGATGCCTTCATCCTCATCCTGCAAACCGGTGAATATCTCGTAGGGATGACCATTGAGCAATCCGACCAAAGCCACCCATTTCTCCTTATTGTTCTGGTATCTTACCACATCGCACTCCAGTTCCTTAGGTCGAACCTCTACCACTTCCGGACTAACGAGCGATTTCTGTGTTTCTTCGGAAACGAGTTTCGCCAATGGCAGATGGAGCTTATACCAATCGACATTCTCCGCATCGAAATGCTCGTGTAGGTCAGCCAATCGGGTCTTCAAATCTTTCATCAAGGCGTGGCTCGCCTCTTCGAAAGTCATATTTTCAGTATATTCCATATCAAACGTTTAATAATTAGCTGCAAAATTAAAACAATATTTCTAAAATATGAAACGTTTGGGCAGATATTTCATCAAAAAACGCACGAAAAGGCTATTATGAAGCGAAAAATGTAAAAGAACCGTGTTCTTTTTGGGAAACTTTCACTATCTTTGCAGAAAGATATAAACATAGAGAAATATAAAAAGAAACAAGATATGGAATCAATCAAGAAAAGAACCTCGATTCGCAAATATGCCGACAGAGAGGTAACAGATGAACTTTTGAACCAGTTGCTGGAAGAGGCGATGCGCACTCCTACCATGGGAAACCTGCAGCTCTACAGCGTAGTGGTAACCCGCAGCGAAGAGGGAAAGAAGGCTTTAGCGCCTGCCCACTTCAATCAACCGATGGTGACAGGCGCTCCTGTGGTACTCACCATCTGTGCCGACTACCGCCGCACCACACTCTGGGCAGAAAACCGCAAGGGAAACCCAGGATACGACAACATTCTCTCGTTTATGAATGCGGCTACCGATGCACTGCTCTTCACACAGACCTTTACCAATCTGGCAGAAGAGGCAGGTCTGGGAACCTGCTTCCTGGGCACCACGGTGTATATGCCAAAGATGATTATCGACACCCTGAAGTTGCCGAAACTCGTGATGCCAGTGGCTACCCTTACCATCGGATGGCCGGATGAGCAGCCTGCCCAGAGCGACCGTCTGCCATTGAGAAGCATCATCCACAACGAGCATTTCGAGGATTATACCCCAGAAAAGATTGATGACTTCTATGCCGAGAAGGAAGCACTGGAAGAGAACCAGGAGTTTGTACGCATCAACAACGTAGAAACATTAGCCCAGGTTTTCACCGATATCCGATATACCAAGAAGGATTGCGAAGCCATGAGTATCGGATTCCTTGATGCCCTCAAGCAGCAGGGATTCCTCAAGTAAATAAAAAAGCGCATCAGCAAGTTAATCTCGCCGATGCGCTTTTTTATGATATTCTGATATTTATGATATTCTGATATCTATCAGAAACTACTTATTAAAACCGGTAATCTCTACGTATGGAGCCTGACCTCTTCCATCCTCATCACGATAAGATACCTTGATCGTCTTGCACTCATTCGGCATCAGACAGAAGTAGTTATCGCTGTAGATAACAGGGAGGATCTGCTCACCATCACCACCCTTCAGGTTCAGGCGAACCAAGAGGCAGGTACATTGCCGGTATTGCGGATCTCTACCTCGCCAACCCACTCTTCACCCTGCTGGACGAAACGCTTGCCGCTGACAGCAACATCAGCCTTTGGCAACTTAGAGAGAGCCTGGAGATTGTCCTCTTCCTTACCCATCACATAGAAGTTGTCGGAAACCACCTGGTTGTTCTGCTCCAGAGTTAACTTGATGTAGTAAACCTCCTCATCCGGTTCACTTACGCTAACGGCATCGAGGGTCTGGTCTTCCGCCACATTCACTTCCTTACTCTCCTCCTTGATCAACTTTCCGTACATATCAAAGACCTGAGCCTTGGCAAGCAAGCCATTCTTGGCACCACCGGCAAAGTTGACCACCTCGGCAACCTTCTTCACCGGATTATACTGGATATGCAATGGTTCGCAAGCCTTCTTCACACCAAAGTATGCTGCAGTTGGCTCGAAGTAATAATCGTAGGTACACCATACCATGCTTGGCCAGCAGGCATGACTCATCCAGATGAGCAAACCAAGACGGTCCTGCTGAGAAGACTCGTACATCGCACGGTAGCCATCATAGTTGAGCCACTGTGCCCACTTGGTAAACTGCTCAGCACTCTGAGGCTTGCCATAACGTTTCTCCATGATGTTGTTGAAAGACTCACCACCCTGGGCACCCTTCAATGTATAATCATGCTGTCCCCAAGCATCGCTCTGTGGCCACAGATGCTCCGGTTCCATCATTCTGCTCAGAGATTCGAAGGTAGGCACATTCGGCATACCACGCTCTGAATGCAGCTTATGGCTCTGGTTAGCGAAGTAGAAAGATGGTGACTTCATCTGGTAAGGACCATGACCGCTGACACCCAGGTCGGCTGAGCTAGGAATATAACCCAACTGTGGATGGATATCCTTGACCTGCTCTCTCAGCACCTTGTCGATGGATGCAGGAGGGAAGCCCTCGTTTCTACCGCAATAGATACCGATACAAGCATGGCTGCGGATGCGGGAGATGTAATCGGCAGAGTTCTCGAGGAACATCTTGTCGTCATCAGGATCCGGTCCGTCCCATGGATTAGCCAACCAGAAGTCCTGCCAGATCATGATACCATACTTATCGCATGCCTCATACAGTTCCTCATCACCAATCTGACCTACCCAGTCGCGAATCATATTGTAGTTCATCTCCTTATGGTAGCGAACGGCTGTATCGTATTCACGTCCACGATAGTTGAGATTGGTCTCAGAGAATCCCCAGTTACCACCCAATGGATTCAATCGCTTGCCATTGATGTAGATCTTGGTCTGGGTATCCAGGTCGGCATAGCTCATCTGGCGAATACCTGCCTTATAGTTGATCTCAGAGATTACCTCGCCTGAAGCCTTGTCAGATACCTTGAAACCGGCATCATATAAATAAGGTGAACCATAGCCGTTAGGCCACCAGAGATTCATGCGCTGGTTCTTGAGCTGAGGATAATCAGCTGGAGCGAAAGCCACCTCACGCTTCTCGTTTGGCTGCAGGGTAACTTCCTGCTCGAACTGGATCTTACCGATAAAACCGGAAAGCTTCACGGTCTTAGCCACAGCATCTGCATTCTTCAGGAAGACAGATGGAGTCATGGTTGCCAATGTATCCGGCAGATTCAAAGTAGATGTTACCAGCGGATCGGAAACGCTCACACCATTATCGTGGGTGAGATAGACATCATTCCAGATACCGATTTCACGACCTGGGGTATTGGTAATCCAGTCCCAGCCGATGGATGCGTGGAAGGTTGGATTATCAGCACCCAACTCACCACCGTTGAGGTCGGTATTCTGGAGATTTTTCTGCTTCACTACGCCGAAGTGGGCATTCTTGATGACATGCACCTCGAGCTTGTTGGCACCCGGCTTCAACTTCTTGGTCACGTCGAAGCGAGAGCGGATAAAGGCACCATCGATTCTGCCGAGCTTCTCACCATTGAGGAGGATATCCGCCTTCCAGTTGATACCATCGAAGTTGAGATAGGTATGCTGGTTCTTGTTGGCAGATGGCTGATGGTTGATGGTAGTACGATACCAGAAATCAGAATTGAAGAACGACTCGGAAATCTGTCGCATATTATCATCGTAGCGGTTATCAGGCACCGCACCGATATTCATATAGCTGGTGAGCACGGTTCCAGGAACGGTAGCCTGAATCCAGGCATCACTTCCCTCACGGCGCAGCTGCCACTGGTTGAGCATCTGCTTGCCATTCTTAGAAGCCAAAGTGTTGGCTGCCTCGGCACGCAAGCCACCCTTACCCATCACCTGCATCTCAGATAAGGCATAGCGACCGGAAGCATCCGGCTGGGTAAGCAGCAATCTCACATATCTGCCATGCCCCTTGCAAGCCACCTTCTCGGTCAAGCCCTTCTGCTTCTGCTGACCCAGTGTAGCGATATCATTCCAGTTTCTGGCATCACTGGAAACCTGAATCTTGCCCTGGCGAGCCTTGTTGACCCAGAAGAGATTCACCTGATCGAAATCAGCCACAGTACCCAGATCTACATAGAGCCACTGGACATTCTTTGCCAATTCAGACTTCCATACACTTGAGAAGTGCATGGATGGACGCCATGAAGTGGTATTATCAATGAGTTTGACGCGCCACCACGCAGCACCCGGCATAGTAAACTCGATGCGAACATGCTCATAGTTGCCCGGTTTCTTCAAAGGAATGGAAACATTCAGCTTGCGGAGCGGCAGTCGCACCACATCCTGGAACTTGTTTGGGTCGGAACTTACCTGCTGTTTGGTAGCCTCGCCAGGAAGTCCGGTGCCTTTCTCTTCACCCAGCACCTCCCATTTCGTACCATTGTGTGAACCCATCACACGAATCACATACCCCTGAGTAGCCTTGTCCTGATAGTAAGCCAATTCACCTGTAAACTTCAGATTTTTGAGGTTTACCTTCATGGCTTCCCAATTGAACTCAGCAAAAGCCTTCTCGCCCTTGATATACTGACTGGTGACCGTGTTGCCATCAATCATCTTCTCCTTGTCACGGTTGGACAACTCGCCTTCATTCGTTCTTACACTCAGGAAGGAAGGAGCCTTGCTGGTGATGATACCATCTGTTACCAGATGACCTGTAAGATTGAAATCGGCATTCGAGGAAGTATATACCATACGGTTCAAGGCGATATTCCTATAGGTATCATCCTTCACCATTTGAGGAGCCGTAAACTGAGATGGGCGTCCCGGATACTGTCCGATACCCCTTGTCCCGGTCTGATCGTCGGCATAAGTCAAGCCCAGAGCCTGACTGAGTAAAGCTATAACCACAACTGCTTTCTTCATTATTTTTTAAGTTTAAGTAATATACTAAGTTTTGTGCAAAGTTACAAAAAAAATTATACGCACAAATATTTTAAACCAATTTATTTATTCTTGCGTATTTTAGGGCAAAAAAATAGCCAATGCCCTATAAAAACAAAGAAAAAGCGCAACGGGCAAATAGTCCGCTGCGCTTCTATCATTGAATTTCAATTTAACTAGTACTCATTTCATTTTAACGGTTTACGTTATCTTGATGTTTCACGATCAACCGTCAACCATCAATTACTCTACGACAATAGGCTTGTACTTTGGAACCAAAGCCTTCATGATGCACCAGCCTACGAGGTAAGCCACACTACAGATGCAGAATACAATCATATAAGCACCTGGCTTGCCATCAAAGCCCATGAAGGTGAAGGCAGAACCCTGACCCTCTGCGTAGGTGAAGAGCATACCGGAACCCTTGTTGATGAGGAAAGAACCGATACCACCCGCCATCGCACCAATACCAGTGATGGTAGCCACAGTTGACTTAGGGAACATATCACCGATGGTAGAATAGAGATTGGCAGACCAAGCCTGATGACCCGCACCGAGCAAACCGATGATGATAGCTGGCCACCATGCACTGTACTCACCCATAGGCTGAGCAATCAGACCGAGCAATGGGAAGCAGGCGAAGATCAACATCGCACGCATTCTACCGATATATGGATTCATACCCTTCTTATCCACAAAATAGGTTGGCAAGTAACCGCCACCGATACTCAAAACCGTAACAATCGCATAAAGAGTGAAGATGAGGGCGATACCCATACCAGAGTCTGAAGAGTAACCATACTGATCAGAGAAGTAAGCAGGAGCCCAGAAGAGGAAGAACCACCATACACCATCGGTCATCAACTTACCCACGATGAACGACCAGGTCTGGCGATAGCTGAAGCACTTGAGGAAGCCGATTGTCTTCTCCTCTACAGCCTCTGTAGCCTCTGTTTTCTCAGCCTCAACATTTTCCAGGTCTTCATCCTGCTCAATGTAAGTAAGCTCAGCCTTGTTCACATGCTTACTCTTTGCTGGCTTCTCATAAAGCCACACCCAGAGCCCCATCCATACATAACCGAGCACACCGATGATGATGAAAGCCCACTCCCAGCCCATGCTGCGAGCCAACAACGGAATGGTAGCTGGTGCAGCCAAGGCACCTACAGAGGCACCACTGTTGAAGATGGCAGTAGAGAACGCACGGTCTTTCTTTGGGAAATACTCCGCTGTAACCTTGATAGCTGCAGGGAAGTTACCAGCCTCACCCACTGCAAGAATCAAGCGGCAAGAGAGGAACAGCCATACACTGATGGTGGCGATAGCTACTGCTGCATCGCTGCCAGCCTGTACCATGCGGAGTGCCTCGATAGAATCGTAACCCTCGATCTGCATAGCTACCCAACCGCAACCTGCGTGCATCACAGCACCGGTTGACCATACGAAGATGGCGATGAGATAACCCTTCTTGGTACCCATCCAATCTACGAACTTACCTGCAAAGAGGTTGGCGATGGCATAGAAGATGGAGAAAAGACCGGTAATCGTACCGTAGTCGTCATCAGTCCAGTGGAATTTTGGAGCGATGAAGTCTTTCCATGTTAATGACAGAACCTGGCGGTCCATGTAATTGACTGTGGTGGCAATGAAAAGCAACGCACAGATTACCCAACGGAAGTTGGACATTTTACTTGTTGAAATAGGACTCATTTGTCTCAGTTTTTAAGCGTTTTGGTAGGATAGGTCTGATGAGCGCAGGCACTGTTCATATAGAACTTAGCAGGCTTGGCAGCATCCTTGCTGCTTACCTCGATGCTCTTGGCACCACGACCTACATAGAGAGCCTCCTGGAAACCAAGAGTATATTTCTTGCCATCTATGGTAACTGTTCCCTCGCCACCGATATTGATGATACCCAACTCACGGTTGTCGAGCAGATTCTTCTGATCGTTTGGCTTATCGGTATAAAGCGGAGCGATAGAAGTGAGCTTCAAAGGAGCGGTTGTTGGCTCAGCACCACCGATGAGGAAACGGTCGAACATGGTGTAGGTCCAGTTTACTTCACCTGGAGCGAACACTTTCTCGATAGCGAACTCGCTGCGAAGACGGTCTGTTGTATAATGCTTGGCATCCATCGGATTGCTCGCATAACGAACGTTATAATTAGTGTAGGCATTTTCTGCCTTCACCTCGTATCCACACTTACCACACTGGCCAAAAGCCTGACTTGCTGTTAATACCATTGCTGCTAATATTAACGTTAATTTCTTCATTGCTATTTTGTTTTTATATTTTTACCTTTTTGCAGCCTTTTCTTCCTTCACGATGCGCTGGCGGTTGAGAACCAGCAGGGCGATGGTGAAAATGGTGAGCACACCCATACCAACGTAATCAGGGCTACCCAACCGATGAACAGTGTCTTCACCACATTACCCTTGGTAAATGGCAAGATCATTGGGAAGAGGTAGAACATACCTGCCAATGATGCCAATGGCAAGAACTGGTTGCCTGGCAGGAAGACGGCGATGGCAAGAATAACCGGAATCAGGATTACCAAGTGCACCCTTGCTTGTTTTTAGATGATTTGTTGCTTGCAAAGATACACTTTTTTATTCATATTCAATACGTTTTAATGGAAAAATTTACGCAAAAAAGAATCCCATCCGAGCTTTTCGGATGGGATTTATCGTTTTTTATACGTTTTTGCACGATTTATTGTCGCCAGCAACGCTTCTTTTCACGCTTAATCCTGGTAATAAACCCTCTTCACTCGGTTGCTGATGGTGGTCAGCACTTCGTAAGGAATTGTCTCCAGAATATCACTCAACACCTGAACAGGAAGATGCTCGCCGAAGATTTCCACGCTATCACCTTCCTTGCAGTTGATGCCGGTGACATCAATCATCGCCACATCCATACAGATGTTGCCTACATAATCTGCCTTCTGACCGTTAACCAGACAGTAGGCATGGCGATTGCCGAGACGGCGGTTCAAGCCATCAGCATATCCGATAGGAATGGCAGCAATGACACTGTCCTTATCGAGGATGGTCTTGCGACTATAGCCTACACTATCGCCCGCCTTCACGTTGTGCATCTGGAGGATGGTAGTCTTCAGGGTGCTCACGCAGTTGATGGTCTTATTATTGCGGGAGTTGATGCCATAGAGTCCGAGACCCAGGCGGCACATATCCAACTGGCGCTCCGGGAAGTGCTCGATACCTGCCGAATTGCAGATATGGCGCAGGATCTTATGGTCGAAGGCAGCCTGCAACTGTCGGCTTCCCTTATCGAAGAGTTCAAACTGATGGGCTGAGAAATCATCGAAACTATCGTCATCGCTTCCCACGAAGTGAGAGAATACGGAACGAGGGATGATGGCATTCTGGTGCTTCAGCTTACCGATAAGCTCCTCCATATCGTTTTCTGGATCGAAGCCCATGCGATGCATACCGGTATCGAGCTTGATGTGAACAGGGAATCCGGTGACACCCTCCTTCTCGGCAGCCTTGATGAGTGCATCGAGCAATCGGAAAGAATACACCTCAGGCTCCAGGTCGTAATCGAACATGGTCTTGAAGGCTGTCATCTCCGGGTTCATGATCATGATGTTGCTGGTGATACCGTTCTTGCGAAGGGTGACACCCTCATCGGCTACAGCTACAGCCAGATAATCTACACGATGATCCTGCAGGGTCTTGGCAATCTCTACCGCTCCGGCACCATAGCCATCCGCCTTGATCATGCAGACCAGTTTTGTTTCCGGTTTCATAAAGGCACGGTAGTAGTTGAGGTTGGCAACCACCGCATTCAGGTTGACCTCTAGGGTGGTTTCATGCACCTTCTGCACCAGCAGTTCGGTAAGCTGATCGAAACCAAACTGGCGGGCACCCTTCAGGAGGATAACCTCATCGCGGAGGGAGGCAAAGACCTCGCTATTGATAAACTCCTCCACATTCGGGAAGAAGAACTTTTCTGAAATCTGAATCGTATCATGCTGCTTGCAGAGTTCCGGACCAATACCGATGAACTTTACTACGCCACGCTTGCGGGCGAGATCGCTCACCTCTTTATATAGAGCCTCGGGAGTCTGACCACTCTGATAGATATCGCTCAAGATCAAAGTATGGCGACGACCACGATGATCAGGACGGCGATTCATGAAGTCGAGAGCGATGTCGAGTGAGTTGATATCGCTGTTGTAACTGTCGTTGATGAGAGTACAGCCGTGCTGACCCACCTTTACCTCCAGTCGCATCGCAACCGGTTCGAGCTGTGCCATACGCTTGTCGATGTCCTCGGCAGAGAGTCCGAGCTTGGAAGCGACAGTAGCACAGATGATGGAGTTCTGGATGGAAGCATCATCGATGAAAGGAATGGAGAAGCTATCCTCTACACCTTTATATATATAGTTGATGACGCTCACGCTCTGCTGCTTCTCTATCTTCTTGACATAGAAAGGAGCCTCAGGGTTCTTAAGCGACCAGAAGAGTTTCTCGCCTTTATAATCAGGATATTCAGCCACCACCTTGGTAATCACCTCATCATCGCCATCATAAACCACGGTTTCAGCATCATGGAAGAGGATGAGCTTCTCACGGCACTTCTCCTCCAGGGAAGAGAAGTTCTCCTGATGGGCAGAACCCACATTGGTAAGAACGGCGATGGCAGGCTGGATGATGTCACGAAGGGCAAGCATCTCGCCAGGCTGACTGATACCCGCCTCGAAGACACCTACCTGGGTCTGCTCGTTCATCAGCCAGACAGACAATGGCACACCTATCTGAGAATTGTAACTGCGAGGGCTGCGGGTAACGAACATGCTTGGCGAGAGCAGCTGATAGAGCCACTCCTTGACCATCGTCTTGCCATTGGAACCCGTAATACCCACGATAGGGATATTGAATTCATCACGATGCGCTCAGCCAGACGCTGAAGAGCCTCCAGCGTATTGACCACCTTCAGGAAGTTAGCCTCCGGATAATCAGAAGCATAGCCTTTAGGGACATCAGTTACCACAAAGTTTTTCACACCTCTGCGATACAGTTCAGGGATGTAGTTATGACCATCATTGCGCTCAGACTTGAGTGCAAAAAACAGAGTTTCCTCTGGGAAACAAAGTGAACGACTATCGGTCAGGATAAAACCGATGTTGGTATCATTGTCTCCATAGCGACGCGCACCTATCAGTGTGGTTACCTTTTCAATAGTATATGTCATTGTCTTAATACTTTAAATGTTCTATATTATGCTTTTGGGCTTTCAGCCCTTCACTAACCCATACTTTTTCTCGAACAATCTTTTCCTTTCTTCCGTTCTGGCGATGAACTTCTGATGTTCCTCGCTATCGGGGTTGAAGGGCTTGTGTCCGAGGGCTTCCCGGATGGGACGCCAGTCTTCCAGAAACAGCTCGGCAGCCTTGCCGAAATAGGTTTCCCGGAATTTCTCCCAGATATATTCTACCGCCTGATTGCTCGGGTGCAGCATATCTTCCTTGTAGAAACGGTAATCACGAAGTTCATCGTTCATGATTTCGTAAGCAGGAAAATAGCTCACCACACCAGGGTTCGCCTTCACCAAGCGGTCTGCAGCCAACAGAAGCGTAGCTTTCGAAAGCTGACTTCCATGATAGCCGTATTTGGCATAACGGATGGGGCTTACGGTGATGATTACCTTTTCAGCTTTCAGTAAATCAATCGCCTTTTGCAGATACCCGGCACATTCCTCTTCACTCAGTTCCTTTTCCTCGAAAAGGCGCTGGGGTCGCTTCTGGCAGTTATCCACAATCTCGCCCGTTTCCTTCAGAATATACACGTGGTTCGTACCTAGCGTAAAGACTGCCACACGAGGATGCACCCCGGTACATTTCTCTACCGTATGGAGAATGCTTGCCGGATTATACATCACACCGAAGGGATTCACCGTGGCACGGAAGCGATTCTCCACAAATCGGCGACCCAGATTGTCGGCAAAGCAACTGCCCACGAAGAGCATCTGCTCTGCCGGTTGTATCTCGAAGTCGGCCTTCGGAATATCAATTTCTGTTCGAAACATCATCTGTCTTCTTGCGCTTTTTGATTTCCACCCCTATACCTATTATAATAAGGAGTACCAGAACACCATAGCCGATATAAGCTACCATCTCTGTATTCTTGAGCGACTGAGGATGGAAGTCGAGTACCACCTTGTGGTTGCCCGGTTTCACGTTGATGGCACGGAGGATATAATCCACACGTCCCAGTTCTACAGGCTGACCATCTACGGTAGCAGTCCATCCAGGATAGTAAATCTCAGAGAAGACGATGACGCCGCCCTTGCTCGACTTCACCTCGTAGGTGAGGTTGTTTGGCTTATACTGGATCATCTTCACCACCGAAGTATCATCCTGCTTCACGCTCTGAGCCAACTGCTCCTTGAACTTGGCATCAGCCACCGCCACATGACGGAGGTTGACCTTTCCCACACCATCAATCTCCTCGTTGGCATTGTTGACATACTGCACCTCATCCACAAACCAGGCATTGCCGTAGGCATATGGGTTCTGTACAGGAACCGTCTGACCGCCCTGCAAAGGCAGGATGAAGTATTTGGTATTGAGCATGTTCAAAACCGGGAAGATGCTGTCTCCATTCACCTTAGTCATATCACCACCAGCCTCAGCCACTGCCTTCATCGTCTTCTGCATCTCAGGAGCAATATGTGCATCGATCATCTCCTGATAGCGACGGAGCTTAGCTGGATGATAACCGCCGATGCTCTTGTGGTAATAAGAGGTCTCATTCTCATTGAAGGTATTGGAAGCAAGATTGAGCACACGGTAATCGAGCGCCTTGTCGCGGCAGATAATCTTATCGGTCTCCGTCATCTGCTGAGGAGTATCGCGCACGTTCTTATCTACGAACATATCATCGTAGAGATAACGCTTGTTCACCATCCACATATCAACCAGACAGAGCACGGCGATGCCGGCAATCATATACTCAGCACCCAACTTCTTCATCTTGTAAAGCAGCAGGAAGGCTGAGCCGATGACGATGACCCAGAACGAGCGCCAGCAATCAGAAGTAAAGATACTCTTGCGAATCTCGATGAGATTGCTCATGATCGGTCCCTGGTATTCTGCCGGCAACTGCTGCAACGCCTGAGTTCCTGAACGGAAATGAAATCAGGGAAGAAAACACCCGGCATCAGGGCAAAGAGCAGACAGAAGCCTGCCGTCAGACCAAAGCTGGCATATACCAGTTTGATCTTACTGGTGAGTATCTCCGGCTCATCGATGATTTTTTTCAAAGCCATCATGGCAAGCAACGGAATGGTGAACTCGGCTATCACGAGGATAGAAGCCACCGTTCGGAACTTGGCATACATCGGAATGTAATCAAGGAAGAAATCGGTGAACGGCATGAAGTTTCTACCCCAGGAGAGCAGGACGCTCAGGATGGTGGCAGCCAGCAATGCCCACTTCATCGGACCCTTGACAATAAACAAGCCGAGAACGAAGAGCATGCATACGAATGCTCCTACATATACAGGACCGCTCGTACCAGGCTGGTTGCCCCAGTACTGTCCGAGCTGCTGATAAATCTGCACGAAGTTAGGATCCGCCTTCTCCATCGCCTGCGTATTCTGGGCGAGAGGTACGGAAGCACCACCCTTGGCATCAGGAATCAGAAGCGTCCAGGTTTCATCAATACCATAGCTCCACTGGGTGATATAGTCTCTATCCAAACCACTGCTGGTCTGGTTAGCAGCATTCTTCTTCACCAGTTCGCTCTTTCCACGCATGGTTTCCTGACCATACTGCCAGGTATGATACAGGTTGGAGAGGTTGAGCGAGATACCGATGAGAGCACCCACGGCACATACCGCCGTTGCCTTGCCAAAACGGGCGAGTTCACCCTTCTTGATGGCATCTACCAGGAAGGCAATCACCATGAAGAGGATGATGAAGAGATAATAATAGGTCATCTGCACGTGGTTGGCATTCACCTCGAAAGCCGAGAAGATGGCGGTGAGGAGCAGACCTTTCAGATACTTACCCCGATAAGCCAGTACCACACCTGCAATCATAGGAGGCAGATAGGCCAAAGCCCATACCTTCCAGATATGACCTGCTGCAATGATAATAAAGAAGTAGGATGAGAATGCCCAGATGATGGAACCCAGCGCCGCCAGCGATTGTCGGAAATCGAAGGCACGGAGCATGATATAAAAGCCCAGGAGATAGACAAACACATACCATACATAATCAGGCAACCAAAGATGATAAGCCTTCGTTACCTGATTGAGCACCTGGGTACTGCCGTACGAAGGCGACATCTGATAGGTTGGCATACCACCAAACACAGAGTTGGTCCAACGGGTTGTCTCGCCAGTCTGCTGTTGGAAAAGCTCTTTCTCATGTCCCAATCCCTTGCTCGCCGCCGAGTCGTGTCGGAACAGAATTCGTCCGTCCATGTCGGCAGGCATGAAGTACACGAAAGAGATCACTGCAAAAACAATCACTACCAGAATATCCAGTAGATACTTCTTGAATAATTTCATCTTTTCTATAAACGTTTATAATTTGGTGCAAAGATAATGAGAAATGAAGACACTACAAAATAATAGAAGAAACTTTTTACTTTTTTTATCGAAGAAAAGACGCAATAGGGTTTTCCCCCCATCATTATAGGGATTCTCACGCTGCAAGATGACCGAAAATTCATACCTTTGCACCAGATAATAATTAAAATCACATCAATATGAAAAGAATCGCATTTATCATGATGGCAATACTCCTGGCAGTGATTCCATCAACGGCTCAGAACTATAAGAATAGTAGATATTACAACAAGAAGACAGGACATCTCGACTACAGATACGACCACAGTTATGGTGCTCCATACTTCGGTTTCCGAATCGGTCCGGCATTCACCTACGTGAATTCGGATGATTCCCGTCTGGATGGCGGCGACTGGCAGACGGGCCTCAACGTAGGCGTAGTTGCCGGCATTCCGCTCACGGATACTGCGCCTCTGTATCTGGAGACGGGTCTCTCCTATATAGAAAAAGGTGGCAAGAAAGATCTGGTTTCCGGCAAAAAGATGACCTACGACCTCAACTACCTGCAGATTCCTGCGGTGTTGAAATACAAGTATGATGTAGATGACCACTTCTCCATCCAGCCACAATTCGGCGGTTACTTCGCAGTGGGTGTAGGTGGCAAGATCAAGAACTTTGCCGAGCGAGAGGCCCAGAGTTCCTTCCGCAGCGACAATTTCCGCCGTCTGGATGGTGGTCTGCGCATCGGTTGCGGCATCGGCTACGATATGTTCTATGCCGATCTCAGCTACGACATCGGTCTTGCCAACATCTGCCACGACAGTTTTGACAAATCGCATAATGGAGCTCTCTTGCTCAATTTCGGAGTGAACTTCTAATAGAACCATACATTTTTCGTAGTTTGCAATATAATAATGTAACATTCAGAACTTGCGAAACTTGGATAACATTTCTCTGCCTATTATAAAATATAGGTGGGGAAATGTTTTTTATGGGATTTATTTTGTAACTTTGCACCCAAAATAGAAATAAATCAATATGAAAATAGGAATTATCGTTGCGATGGACAAGGAGTTCACGCAACTCAAGACATTATTGACAGAATCGCAGACTGAGCGAAAGAATCATAAGGACTTCGTCATCGGAAAGATCGGCGAGAATGAAGTAGTGATGCAGCAGTGCGGCATCGGAAAGGTGAACAGCGCCATCGGAGCTGTGGAAATGATTGACAATTACCACCCAGACCTCGTCATCTCTTCGGGTGTGGCTGGAGGCGCCGATATCAACCTCAATGTTACCGAAGTGGTGGTAGCTACCGACTGTGTATATCACGATGTTTACTGCGGCGACGAGTGCGAGTACGGTCAGATCCTCGGCATGCCAGCCACCTTCAACACCCCAAAGGAGTATGTTGAGAAGGCACTTGCCATCAATGAACTGCCAGACAACCAGCATCCAAAGATTCATGCCGGACAGATTGTAAGCGGAGAATGGTTCGTAGATAGCAAGGAGAAGATGCGCTCTATCCTGGAGCACTTCCCTCATGCCATGGCTGTGGATATGGAAAGCTGCTCCATCGCACAGACCTGCCACATCTACAAGACTCCTTTCATCTCCTTCCGCATCATCAGCGATGTGCCTCTGAAGGATACCAAGGCACAGCAGTACTTCGACTTCTGGGCTAAAATGGCAGAAGGATCATTCAATGTCACCAAGGCTTTCCTCGAAAGTCTGTAACATTCAAAGTAAAAAGTTCAATATTCAAAGTTCAAAGTAAAATGAATAAGATTCCAAGTTTTACCATCAATCATAACAAGTTACTCCGCGGCATCTACGTAAGCCGCAAGGACGAAGTAGGCGGAGAAGTCGTCACAACCTTCGATATCCGCATGAAGGTGCCTAACCAGGAGCCTTGCCTCCACAACGGTGCCATCCATACCATCGAACACCTGGCAGCCACCTACCTGCGCAACGATGAGGAATGGAAAGACCGCATCATCTACTGGGGGCCAATGGGATGCCTCACCGGCAACTACCTCCTCATCAAGGGCGACCTGGAGAGCAAGGACATCGTAGAACTGATGAAGCGCACCTTCCAGTTTGTAGCCGACTTCGAAGGAGAAATTCCTGGACAGGCAGCCAAGGATTGCGGTAACTATCTGCTCCACGACCTGCCTATGGCAAAGTATGAATCGAAAAAATATTTGGAAGAGGTGCTCAACTGCATCACCAAAGAGAATTTGATTTATCCTACACAAGACTAACCCTATACAAACGCCCGCAAAGCAAAATTGCGCGTTTATATTTAATTAACCAGAAAAGTTTTGTTACTATTTATAAAACTCCTATCTTTACAGATGAATCATTAGTAACTATCACCAATAGCATCAATAACTATTATATACATCTATTATTATGGTAAGATTAAAGTGTATCGATTTAAATACAACAACCATGAACATCAAAAAAGTTTTTATAGGGGTGTCCTTCGTCATGACTGCCATGGCTGGCCACTCCCAGAGTGTTTTCCAAGTAAAGCAGCAGTCGTTGCCTAATCCAGACAACGAGCCTACAGCTGTATTCCCTGTTCCAAGCGATCGCAGATGAAATGGCAGGAGACTGAATTCTATGCCTTCTTCCATTATGGCATAAATACCTATACCAACAGAGAATGGGGACTCGGAAGTGAAGACGTAACCCTTTTTGCTCCTACCAAGAAGCCTAACCCTACTCAATGGCTCAAGGCCGTAAAGGCTGCAGGCATGAAGGGCGGTATCGCAGTAGTCAAGCATCATGACGGTTTCTGCCTCTGGCCTACATCTACAACTGACCATTCCATCGTCAATGCCGGCAATGAGAACGGTAAGACCACCAACATTCCTCGCGACTTTGCCAAGGCTGCACGCAACCTGGGTATGAAGTACGGCTTCTATGTTTCTCCATGGGATAGAAACAGCAAATACTACGGCACTGAGAAGTATGTAAACGATGTTTTCCTGCGCCAGTGCGCAGAGTTGGCACAGTATGGCAAAGACCAGTTTGAAATGTGGTTCGACGGTGCCAACGGTGGTGACGGATACTACGGCGGACGCAATACGACCGTGAACGTAGATCGTTCTACCTATTATGATATTCCTAACCTCAGAGATTCCATCCACAAGGTTTGTCCTGACATCATCCTCTGGGGTGTAGGTGCTGAGTCAAGATGGATTGGCAACGAGGCAGGATGGGCAGGCGAAACCAACTGGCTCACCGACGAAAGAGGTTATGCACCTGAAAGCAACGGTATGTATGGTACCGAAGACGGATGGCAGTGGGACCCGGGAGAGAGCGATGCCAAGCTCACCGACAAGGGATGGTTCTGGCACGAGGGCGAGAAGCCTCTCTCTGTAGAGCGCCTCTTCCAGATGTATCTGGAGACTGTAGGTAGAAATGCTACTCTGATCTTAAACTGCCCTCCAGACAAGAGCGGTTTGCTACCTGATATCGATGTTCGCGTCCTCAAGGATATGGGCAACATGATTCGTACCCGTCTGGGCAAAGACCTGGCACAGAAGGCAAAGGTTACCGTAAGCAATACCCGTCAGGCTGGTGCCAACCGCAACTATGCAGCCAAGAACCTGACTGATAACAACAAGAATACCTATTGGGCTACTGATGATGGCGTGAAGCAGGCTACCATCACCTTCAACTGGGACAAGCCACAGACCGTTCGCTATGTGGATATGATGGAGTACATCCGCAAAGGTCAGCGAGTAAGAAAGTTCCATATCGAAATCTCTGAAGACGGAAAGACATGGAAACCTATCGCAGAGAAGTGCACCACTACCACCATCGGATACAAGCGCATCATCCCGTTGAACGGCAGCACATCAGACAGTTACGGCAAAGGCTATCAGGTAAAAGGTCTGAAGGTTGTCATCGACGACAGCAAGGCTTGTCCTTTGTTACATTCCATTAAAGTATTTTAAACTTTGACTCTACACTACGAATATGAAGAAATTACTCATAGCATTGTGTTTGTTACCATTGGCTGCAATGGGACAAGAAATTAAGTTCGACACCCAGGATTACAAATCTGTGGGAGTTTACGATAGATGGGAGCATTCCCCATTCCGCACAGGAGAACTGGCAGGCAACTGCGAGGTCGTGGATAATCCTGACCTCACCAACAATCCCAACAAGAAGGTGCTCGGCTTCCAGCGTTCACGACTGGCTTCCAACATCTTCGGTGCAAGAATTGATCTGAAGAAACCAATCGCACTGGGTCCTTCAGGAAAAGTGGTTCACGTATTGATCAACCGTCCGATGGAAGGAAGAGTGATGCTGGTAGGTCTCGGAAAGAGAAGAGACAGAGCCGGACAGTCTAACGAAGTGGAGCAGTTCTGGATCAAGTCAACCACTCCTGTTCCTGCCGGCCAGTGGGCTGACGCCGTATTCCCAATCAAGAGTGCAGAAGGTGTAGATATCTATAGCCTGGTAGTGGTTCCTCATGCTGAGTCACCTCACGAGATGAAGCAGGATGAAGTAGTATATATTGACGATATCAATATCCACCTGACCAACGCTCCTCGCATCACCTTGCTGAAGACCGAAGGTGATGCAAAGAAGAAGGCTCACAGCGAGTTTGTTTCTGTAACCGAGGCTAACCGCAACGGTATGGTGACCGCAGCAGATGGAACTACCCTCAACAACTACAAGGTGGCATACGGCAAGCCATTCAAGGTTAAGATGGTTCCAGCTCCAGGATTCACCTATGGTGACTTCACCATTACCCATGGTGATCAGATAGAATCGCTCAAGAAGACAGATATTGCCAAGGATGGCACCTATACCATTCCAGCCAAATGGATGGATGGCAACGTAACCATCGAGTGCATCTTTATTTCTACAAGCAAATAAAATCCTCTATATAAAAATAGGGTGTGTCATCAATTGATGCCACACCCTATTTTTATTGCTACCACTTCAGTTTTCCGTATTTCTCCTTATACCACAGCTGCCAGCCATTCACCAGGTTCTGCCAAACCACATAGGCACCCGGAGCTACGGCGGCAAGAGGATTCAGGAAAGTAAGAGTGAGCCAGATGCCCACAATGGTATTCTTCTGTCCCAAAGCCTGACCGGCACTGATGCTCGCATCATAATGTCTGCCCACCGCCTTACCAATGGCAAACTGGATGAGACAGACAAAGAGCGGAACAATGAGCAGCAAGGCAAGAATCCATCCCGAAACCTCGGCATGGAGGATATTGCGAACCGTCTCACCCATCAGGATAGTAAGGTTGAAGCACCACATATAGAAGCCCAAATCCTTCACGCTCTTCACCTTATCCACCCACTTAGGCAGAAACTTGCGGCTCAGCAAAGCCAGAAGCAAAGGAACCACCAGTACCGTGGTTACGTTTCGGAACACCATCGCACTCATAAAAAGAAAGGAAACATCTGCCCCCTTCTCCACCATCGGGAAAAGACAAGGAATGATAACCATCGTAAAGACATTGGCTATCACCGTATAAGTTGTCAACGAACCGATGCTGCCACCCAGTTTCTCAGTGACCACAGCCACGGCAGCCGCCGTAGGACAGATAAAACAGATGAAAGCTCCTTCGAGCACCAGTTTGGTTTCATAATTATCTCCGAATTCGAAGATAAGCACCACCATCATCAGTGCCAGACTGGTTCGGATGAGCTGCAGGATGAAATGCCAAGCCTTCGGTTTCATCTCCTTGATTTCAATCTTACAGAAGGTAACATAGAGCAAGGCAAAGAGCACCCACGGCATCATATCCACCAGCTTCGGTCCCACCGCATCGCCCAAAGGTTCCAAGAAAGGTACATTGGCGAAGATCAGATAGCCCACGGCTCCCAATACCAGGGAACAGGGCAACGAGAATTTCCTAAAGAATTTCCACAACCACATACGCATACATTCCAAATTAAAAATAAAGAATCATCTTTAAATAAAAAAAGAATCCCCTGCAAGCAGACTGCCTAGCAATCGGCTAGAGGGGAATTCTCACGGATCCATTTATATATAAGCTATAGCTTAATCTTTATTACTACGCTTGCGCTCCAAGTGATCGAGAATCACCTTGCGCATACGCATACTCTTAGGAGTTACCTCTACGTATTCATCCTCGCGG
Organism: Prevotella sp. AM34-19LB; assembly: GCF_003468525.1. Taxonomy (NCBI): domain Bacteria; kingdom Pseudomonadati; phylum Bacteroidota; class Bacteroidia; order Bacteroidales; family Prevotellaceae; genus Prevotella; species Prevotella sp. AM34-19LB. The sequence goes on from NZ_QSIG01000004.1 coordinate 47,069, forward strand.
ATGTACTCCAGGCACTCCTCAAGGCTCATCACGGTCTTAGGAATCACGCGAGCCTTTTCGTCAGAACCAGAGGCACGGACGTTGGTCAACTGCTTTGCCTTGGTTACATTAACCACCAGGTCGTTGTCGTGAACATGCTCACCAACCACCTCGCCACCGTAAACCTCCTCACCTGGGTCGATGAAGAACTTACCGCGATCCTGCAACTTATCGATGGCATAAGCATAGGCTGTACCAGTTTCCAGCGCAATCATGCTACCGTTGGAACGGCGGCTGATCTCGCCCTTGTATGGCTGATACTCCTTGAAACGGTGGGCCATGATAGCCTCACCCTGAGAAGCGGTGAGCACATTGGTACGAAGACCGATGATACCACGTGAAGGAATATCAAATTCGATATCCACACGCTCACCCATATTCAGCATAGAGGTCATATCACCCTTACGACGGGTAACCATATCAATCATCTTAGAAGCGAACTCCTCTGGAACGTTGATGGTCAACTCCTCGATAGGCTCACACTTCACACCATCAATCTCCTTGTAGATAACCTGAGGCTGACCTACCTGAAGCTCATAGCCCTCACGACGCATGGTCTCAACGAGCACAGAGAGATGGAGCACACCACGACCAGAAACAATCCACTTATCAGTAGTATCCTCGTAAGGCTGAACACGAAGAGCCAGGTTCTTCTCCAACTCCTTGTTCAAACGTTCCTGGATATGACGTGAAGTACAGAACTTACCCTCCTTACCGAAGAAAGGTGAATCGTTGATGGTGAAGAGCATACTCATGGTAGGCTCATCTACAGCGATTGGAGGAAGTGGCTCTGGGTTCTCGAAGTCGCAGATGGTATCACCAATCTCGAACTTCTCCAAACCGATAACGGCACAGATGTCACCAGAATCCACATGGTCTGTCTTCTTATGACCCATACCCTCGAAGGTATGGAGTTCCTTGATCTTAGTCTTCTCCTGAGTACCATCGCGATGGCAGATTGTGATGTTCATGCCATCCTTCAAAGTACCACGGTGTACACGACCTACGGCGATACGACCGGTGTAAGAGCTATAGTCAAGAGATGTGATCAAGAGCTGAGGAGTACCCTCCAACTGCTTAGGAGCAGGGATAATCTCCACAATCTTGTCGAGCAAATAATCAATGTTGTCTGTTGGCTTGTTGTAGTCCTCGCTCATCCAGCCATTCTTAGCTGAACCGTAAACTACAGTAAAGTCAAGCTGATCCTCAGTAGCATCGAGGTCGCACATCAGGTCGAACACCATTTCGTACACCTCTTCAGGGCGACAGTTAGGCTTATCTACCTTGTTAACGACAACGATAGGTTTCAGTCCGAGCTGCAACGCCTTCTGCAGCACGAAACGAGTCTGAGGCATAGGACCCTCGAAAGCATCGACGAGGAGGAGGCAACCATCTGCCATGTTGAGCACGCGCTCAACCTCACCACCGAAGTCAGAGTGTCCAGGAGTATCGAGAATATTAATCTTAGTACCTTTCCAATTGATAGACACATTCTTTGAAAGAATGGTTATACCACGCTCGCGCTCCAAGTCGTTGGAATCGAGCACTTCGCCGCTGTTATCCTGGCCGTCACGGAACAGTTTACCAGCGAGCATCATCTTATCCACCAAGGTAGTTTTACCATGGTCAACGTGTGCAATAACTGCAATGTTTCTAATGTCTTGCATTTCCTTTACCTTAAATACTTAATGAATTTGGGTGCAAAATTACAAAAAAATCCCGAAAAATTTGCATAATTCACTGAAAAGTTGTACCTTTGCACCGCATTTTAACGGAAACCACCGTGAGGAAGGTTCAAAGGTGCATAACATTTATTCATAATAATTAAATTTTAAGTATCACAGCTATGTATTTAGACAAAGCAAAAAAAGAAGAGATCTTTAGCAAGTACGGAAAGTCTAACTCTGATACTGGTTCAGCTGAGAGCCAGATAGCATTGTTCTCATACCGTATTGCTCATTTGACGGAGCACGTTAAGAAGAACCGTAAAGATTATACTACAACACGTGCGTTGACACAGCTTGTAGGAAAGCGTCGTGCATTGCTCGATTACTTGTATGATCGCGACATCAATCGCTATCGTGCTATCATCAAGGCCCTCGGTCTTCGTAAGTAATCAGCGAAAGCAGACACATTGCTTAACAGAATTAAAAATCCCATCGCTCGCAAGAACGATGGGATTTTTCTTTTTATATCAACTTATTAAGATTGCTACTTACTGCGCTGAGATAGGCAGATTGCGGAACTCTACATACTGAGAGGTCTCGCCATTAGACTTGTACTTGAATGGGATCTTGACAACGCTAAACTCGGTGGCACTGGTGCTGACATTCTTGATGACAAACGTAGCCTTCATCGGGATACCAGCGAGCAAGGTATACCAATTATACCCTAACCAACGATTCTTGCCCAAGAGGGTTGTTTCCTGATCACACTCATAAGCATCGCCACCATCATCATATACAGTAGGATTATCGCCATAAGCTGAAATCTCATACTCCTTGTTGCCGATATTCTTGAATGTAGCAGTGATTACCACATTCCTGCCCTGACGAACACACTTCAAGAAATTGAACTGCAACTCAGGCAATGAGCAGGTAACCAAATCGGAATTGGTATTCTTGACATCTGCCACTACCTGGGTAGGCAACTTAACAGCAAACTCCACATCATTAGCCTTACCCTTGACAAGAGTAGAATTAATCTGCTTAATGGTGCGATCTACATCCTCTATCACCATAATACCCTTGACAGGTACATTAGGAGGAAGCATCTTATCAGAATAGTGACCTAACTTATCGCCACCCAAATAGAAGTGCATTGTATGCTTTACATTCTTGCTATCAAAAGCACAAGAGCCGTCATCAAAACCATTGAAATACATTTTGAGTTCACTGGAAGTGGTGTTGGTAATCACAAAGTTGATGTGTACGTCGTTGCCATTAGCTACGCAACTGGTATACTTTACAGTACACCCAGGGATAGAGCCAGCCGCCTTGCTGGTAGTCTTCTGGTCATTAGTAAGCACGGTTTCTGCCACCTTTCCCAATTTCTTGAGCCACTTCTGTGCATGGATTTGCTGTACGCTCAACAGAGAGAGCAGCAATGCGAAAATGATGGATTTCTTCATAATTGTATCGGTTTATGTTATTAATTAAATAATTGTCAGTTCGTTCCTAGAAAGAGCCTTTATCCTTAGAAAAAGAGAAAGACGCCTTTACTAATTCTTGCTTGCAAAGATAGGAAATTAAGCAATAACTTCCAAGCTTTTACCCAAGAAAAGTAAAGGTGCCATTGCATAAATAGGCAATTTTATATCATTTGACGCTGATTTTTACGGAATGACACTCCCCACCATCTGTCTTTATCCTTAAGAAGTAGCAACCTTTTAATTTCAGCGATAGCAGACACATTGCTTAACAGAACCAAAAATCCCATCGCTCGCAAGAACGATGGGATTTTTTTCTCTAAAGTTATATCTTATATCCGGTATAGCACCTTTTTATGTGAAATCATCTACAATATTTCCTTCAGCGGAGTCATCACGAAATCGCGCTCTTCCATCAGAGGATGAGGAACCTTGAAATCGGGCTCATTAATCACCAGATCATCTATCATCAGAATGTCGATGTCGATGATGCGGTCGTGATATTCTCCATTTACAGACTTCAGGGTTCTGCCCATCTCCTGCTCTATCCGCTGGGTAGCCTCCAACACCTGACGAGGAGCCATGGCGGTGAGAACCATCACACAGGAATTGATGAAGTCATTGGGAGATGAATAGCCCCAAGGCTTGGTTTCGTAAAGAGCAGACTGGCGCTCTACCACGCCAATCTGCTCTCCTATTTTATCGATAGCCTCACAAATATTACGCTTCCGGTTGCCCAGATTCGTGCCAAGGCTTAAATATACTTTATACATACTTATTCACACTTTTATAAAAACTGTGGATAACTCAGTTTATCTACTGAATATCAATCACTTCTATATGTACAAAAACTGTTTATTCCACCGTTTAGTCTGGAAGTATCAACAGTGAGTCACCGTAGCAACCAAACATATAGCCATTCTTCACAGCCTTCTTGTATGCCTCATATACCAGGTCGTAACCACCAAAGGCAGCAGTACACATCATCAAGGTTGACTCTGGATGATAGAAGTTGGCAACAGCACAGTCAGCCAATCCGAAATCGTATGGAGGGAAGATGAACTTATTGGTCCATCCATCAAACTCCTTCATCATTCCGTCTGTACCTACAGCAGTTTCAGTAGCCTTCATCACGCTGGTACCGATGGCGCATACGCGATGACCTTCCTGCTTGGTCTTATTCACCAGTTCGCAAGCTTCCTTAGAGATAATCATCTGCTCAGATCCATCTTGTGCTTGGTAAGGTCCTCTACCTCAATCTCGTGGAAGTTGCCCAATCCGCAATGCAGGGTGATGTAAGCCTCGTTGATACCGTTGATTTCCAGGCGCTTCATCAACTCACGAGAGAAATGAAGACCAGTAGCAGGAGCAGTTACGGCACCCTCCTTCTCAGCGAAAACACACTGGAAGTCGTCCATATCATCCTCTGTAGCATGGTGATCCTCACGGGCATCGATGATATAGCGAGGAAGCGGAGCCTCACCCAATGCAAAGAGCGAACGCTTGAAGACATCGTGATTGCCATCCTCATCATAGAGGAAACGGAGGGTACGGCCACGGCTTGTGGTATTATCGATAACCTCGGCTACCATCTCGTTGACATCATCGAAGAAGAGCTTGTTGCCGATACGGATCTTGCGCGCAGGCTCTACCAGCACATCCCAAAGACGCATCTCGGCATTCAGCTCACGGAGCAGGAACACCTCAATCTTGGCATCGGTCTTCTCCTTGGTACCATAAAGGCGCGCTGGGAATACCTTCGTATCATTGAAGATGAAGGTATCACCCTCTTCGAAGTAGTTGACGATATCCTTGAACTGCAGGAATACTGGATTGCCATCAGCATCCACCATATCCTTGCCATTCTCGTCCTTCTTATACATATCGATGGTTTCAGACTTCTTGTGGAGCACCATGAGTCGAGACTCGTCACGACGGGTAATCTCGAATGTACGTTCACCACTGGCAGTCTTGACCACACGCTTAGTCTTATGTGGATAAAGTGCCACCTGAGCAGCTGGCAACTTAAAGTTGAATTGTGATAGTTTCATGTGATATTATATCTCCTTTCTTAAGATGATTTACTATTAATGTCATATCTCGAAGTTCGAGCCTAGTTATTGGCAAGGCTGTCTTCTATCTCCTGTGCATCGAGCCATTCCTGGAAATAGTCAAAGTCGATACAGTTCTCTACCGAGAAGCTTCCAGCCTTGGTACGGCGGAGGGCTGTCAGGAAGGCACCGCTATCCAGGGCACGACCGATGTCGCGCGCCAGGGAACGGATGTAAGTACCCTTACCGCAAACCACACGGATGCTTGCCGTCTTCTCCTCATCGTTGTAATCGGTGAGTTCAATCTCATCCACACGCACGGTCTTAGGTTTCAGCTGCACCTCCTCGCCTGCTCTACGCAGGGCATAAGAACGGTCGCCATTCACCTTTACGGCACTATAGGTAGGTGGAACCTGCTGAATCTCACCAACAAACTTCTTCAGCACCTCCTCTACCAGCTCACGGGTGATGTGCTTGGTAGGGAAAGTATGGTTTACACTGTGCTCCTTATCGTAGCTTGCCGTGGTAGCCCCCAACTGAAGGGTTGCCGTATATTCCTTGGTATGTGTCTGCAACTGCTCAATCTGCTTGGTACATTTACCCGTGCAGAGCACCAACACACCCGTAGCAAGGGGATCGAGCGTACCGGCATGTCCTATCTTCACCTTGAAGCCGAGTTTCTTGCTGAGCAGATAGCGAACGTGCGCCAATGCTCCAAAGCTCGACATGCGATAAGGCTTGTCGATGGCTATAATTTCTCCTTTTCTGAAATCCATATATTAAATGATTGAACAGATGATGGTAACGGCACCTGCAATAGCACAATAGATACCGAAATATACCAGCTTACCCTTCTTCACGATATTGATCATCCACTTACAAGCCAGACAACCTGATACGAATGCTGCCACGAAGCCCACAATCATAGGGAATGCATCGATGCCGCCAAGAGCCTCTTCTCCCTTCAGACCCTTCAGGAGGTCGAGCAATGCCTCACCCAAGATAGGAGGAATCACCATGAGGAATGAGAACTGAGCCATCTTCTCCTTCTTGTCACCCAGCAAAAGACCGGTAGCAATGGTAGTACCAGAGCGTGAAAGACCTGGCAATACTGAAAGTGCCTGACCGAGACCGATGATGAATGCATGCAGAGGAGAAATGTTCTCCTTCTGGCGTGGCTTGGCGAAGTAAGAGAAGGTAAGAAGACATGCTGTTACGAGAAGCATGATGCCCACGATGAGCAAGCCTGAACCGAACACTTCCTCTACCTTGTCCTTGAAGAACAGACCTACAACTCCTACAGGAATCATAGAGATAACGATATTGAGGGCATACTTTGTTTCCTCATTCATCTGGAACTTGAAGAGACCCTTCAGAATCCAGTCGATTTCCTTCCAAAGAATTACCAATGTACTCAGCACGGTAGCTACATGTACCATGATGGTAAAAGTCAAGTTATCCTCACCATTGATGCCAAAAAGATGGGCACCGATAGCCAAGTGACCACTACTACTTACAGGCAAATACTCTGTGAGACCCTGGATGAGTCCCAACACTAAAGCTTCAAACCAATTCATTGATTACTGATTATTTTTTATACCTTATTATATATAGGGAATTGCAAAGCCTACTCCCTTGTTTATTTACTTGATTGTCTTACCCTATTCGTCCTTAGGCTTGCGTATAACCGCATAGATAATCGAGAGGAAACCAAACAGGGTAACGGTTGGTGCCACTACAATACGGCGAGTACTGAAAATATCAGCATCGAAAGAGTGCTCGTTAGAGCCAGCGCCGCTCATCAGGAGGAAACCGATGATGACAATTGCCATACCAATTGCCAGCAAGATGAAGTTCATCTTGTCAAATGCTAAATTCTTCTTATCCATTATATATAATGTTTAATGTGTAATGTTTAATATGTAATGTGTCATGTGCAAAGTGCAATGTGCAAAGTTTAAATCTTATACAAATCTCCCGCCTTCATCTTGAGGAACTTGTTCACCGATATACTGGCACAGAGAGCTGTAATGATGATACCGAAGAGGAATACCGAACCACCTGTGATGGCAAGTTCCTGCCAGCCGAGCACATTGACCAGCTCCGGCTCGTGAACCGACCAGGCATAGAGGCATCCACCGAGGAAACCATCAGCAAGCAAAGCCGCTATCACACCCACCAATACAGCCCTCTTGATGAATGGCTTACGGATGAAGCCCCAGGATGCACCCACCAGCTTCATGGTATGGATGGAGAATCGGCGGGCATAGATGCCCAGTCTCACCGTATTGTTGATAAGCGAGAACGAGATAAAGGTAAGCAGTGCGGCTACGATAAGAAGTCCGATGCTTATCTTGGTGAGCGAATTGTTCACCTGTTCTATCAGGTCGTGCTGATAACTTACTTCCGTCACGCGCGAGTAGCTTTTCAGTTCCTTGGCTATCCACTTCAGGGAATCATTGTTGGCATAATCCGCCTGTGTCGTGATTTCGATAGATGGCTGGAAAGGATTCACACCGGCAAATTCGCTAGGATTGGTACCCAGATCGCGGGTAGCCTCCTTCAAAGCCTGTTCCTTGGTGATATAGGTCAGACCTTTCACGTAAGGACGAGCCTTCAAGCGCTTACACATCTGCAAGCCCTCAGGATTGGTAACATCCTGTTCGAGCATCACCTGTACCACCAGGTTCTCCTTGACATAGGAAGAGAGGTTTCTTCCCATCAATACGGAAAAGATGACCAATCCCAACAAAACAAGCACCATAGCGGTGCTGATACATAAAGTAACGACCTGCAATCCACGATGATTGCGAGGCTTATATTGTTTCTTTCTCATTTCTAAATCTATTAATTTTCAGACCGGAAGGGCGTAATTACCCAAATTGTTTGCAAAGATACACATAAACGAAGAGATAACAAAATAAAATTGCATTTATTTGCATTTATTACTACCATTAATAGAATTTGTTGCTACCATTAATAGAATTTGTTGCTAAGCTTAAATGATTTTTTCGTTCAACGACGTTGAATGTGCGTTCAGCGACGTTGAATGTACGTTCAGCAACGTTGAATGTGCGTTCAGCGACGCTGAACGGAGATTTCTATCAGGGATAGTATCCTTTTCCATGTATCACCGTGTATCACCGATACTATCACCCATACAATCAAACATAAAAAGGGCTAACCTCACGGCCAGCCCTTTCAAAATACTGAGTAAAATTCAAATAGGTATGACTTGAATTTTAATCAAAATAGAAACTAAAGGATCTAAATCCTTCAAAACAAATTTTACATTTTAGTGATGACACCCTTCTCTGAACTCTCCAGGAACTGGATGATGTTCTGAATCTCCGGTCCATCTGGCACCTGATCCTTGATCTGGTTAATGGCATCGAAGAGGGATGTCTGACCATGGAATACCAGTCGGTAGGCATTCGCAATGTGCTTGCGAACCTTCTCGGTAACCTCGGCTGCTTCCATGATGATGGTGTTAGGACCTGCATACTTCACAGGCTTTCCACCGGCAATGATATAAGGAGGAATATCCTTAGAGAAGGTAGTACCTGCCTGAATCATCGCAAGGTCGCCTACTCGGGTCTTGGCGTTCTCTACTACAGATGTTGAGTAGATGACACCGTTACCAATCACGCAGTCGCCTGCAATCTTGGTACCATAACCGAACACGCAACCGTTGCCGATGACGGTATCGTGAGAGATATGGGCACCTTCCATCAGGAAGTTGTTGTTGCCCAGAACGGTCTTGCCACCAGCATGAGTACCACGGTTGATAACCACGCTCTCACGGATGGTATTGTTATCGCCAATCACTACCTCACTCTCCTCACCGGTAAAGTTGAAATCCTGTGGGAGGGCAGCGATAACGGCTGACTGGAACACCTTATTATTATTACCCATGCGAGTACCATTCATGATGCTCGCGAATGGATAGATGATACAGTTATCGCCGATGACCACATCGTCCTCGATATAGGCGAATGGGTAGATTTTGCAGTTATCTCCAATCTTAGCCTTTGGAGAAACCTCTGCCTTTGGACTTATTATACTAGCCATAATAATTTAACATTTAACATTTAACACTAAACATTACTTAGCTCCTCCACCCAATGCATAGTAGAGATTCACTACTGCCTGCATTTTGTAGAAGTCATCAGCTACCTTAGAAAGCTGTACGTTGAGCAGAGATGACTGTGCCTGGATTACCTCCAGGTAAGAACCGCCAGCCTCTGACATCAACTTACGGGTATCCTTTACGTTCTGCTCAAGTACGGCGATGCGCTTAGCCTCCACCTTACCCTTCTCGTCAGAATAGTTGTAGAGCACGAGGGCATTGCTCACCTCGCTACCTGCCTTCAGTACGGCGTTCTGCCAAGTATTGTAAGCCTGCTCGTACTGCATCTTAGCCACCTTAAGGCCAGCAATGATTCTACCATTCTGGAAGATTGGCTGAACCAATGAACCAACAGCAGAAAGCAACCACTTACCTGGATTCACGATGCCCATACCACCAGAGTTGGTGAAGGCACCTGTACCAGAGATAGTGATAGATGGATAGAACTTGCTGCGGGCAGTCTCTACGCCATAGAAGCACTGAGCCAGATTCATCTCGGCTGCATGAACATCAGCACGGTTGTTGAGCAACTGGATGCCTACACCGGTAGAGAAGGTAGCAGGAAGACTCTGATTCTCCAGCTTGCCACGGGCTATAGAATGAGCCTGGTCGCCGATGAGAAGACTCAGGGAGTTCTCTGTCTCACGAATCTGACGCATCAGGTCGGTCTTCTGAGTCAACACAGCATAGTAGTTGCTCTCGGCAGCCTGAACAGAAGTTCCGCGATAACCAATCTTGGTATCTTTCAGCACCTTCATGGTCTCCCAGGTTTCCTTGGTCAATCCTTCCATATTGTTAACCAGCTCCACCTGCTTGTCGAGCATCAACAAAGTATAATACATGTTGGCGATGTTGGCGATGAGGTTGGTCTTGACAGACACCTGATAGTCCTGCAACTGGAGCAGCGCCATCTGGGCACTGCGCTTCTGAGAGAGCAGGTTGCCGAAAAGGTCAACCATCCAACTGGCAGTTACAGGCAAGCTGTAAGTCTTGGTAGCAGCATTGCCATCCCAGGAAGCGATGGTTCCCTGAGGAGTGAAAGACAAAGAAGGCACAAACGCCAACTTGGCACACTTCAACTGCTCTTCAGCCATCTTCACGTTCAAAGCCGCATTGAGCAGGTTGACATTGTTGTTCAATCCCTTCTCAATGATTGACTGGAGCTGAGGGTCGGTGAAGACGCTGCGCCAAGGGATGTTAGCGAAGGTAGTAGTATCCTTTACAGCCAAAGTATCTGTATCAGAAGCTACATCGCGAACGATACCGCTGGTCTTCACATCCGGACGCTCATACTTTCCGTAGAGAGTCTTGCAGCTGCTCAAGGAGAGCGCTGCGAGACCCAATATGATGATATTTAAATTCTTTTTCATTATTTCCTTTGAAGTTACATTGCGTTATTACTTCTTCTCGATACCTTTCTTGTGGTGAGCTGCATTAGCATACTGCACCAACTCGGCAGCAGCCTCCTCGTTCAACTCATCCTCGAACTTCAATGGAGTCAACTTCTCCTGCAACCATTGGAAGACTGCAAAGAGAGCAGGAACCACGAAGATCTGACAGATAGTACCAATCAACATACCACCCACTGCGGCAGCACCCAGAGTCTGGTTACCATTCTTACCTACACCTGATGCGAACATCAGAGGCAACAGACCGATAACCATCGCCAGAGAGGTCATCAGGATAGGACGGAGACGGGCACCGGCACCCAGGATAGCTGAGTACTTGATAGCCATACCCGTACGACGACGCTCAAGGGCGAACTGTACAATCAGGATGGCGTTCTTAGCCAACAGACCGATCAACATAATCAACGAAATCTGCATGTAGATATCGTTAGAGTGACCGAAGATATTGGTGAAGATGAACGAACCAGCCAGACCGAATGGGATAGACAATACTACAGACAATGGCAAGATGTAACTCTCGTACTGTGCACTCAAGATGAGGTAAACGAATACGATACAGAGTGCGAAGATCAAACCTGTTGAGTTGCTTGATTCAGCCTCAGAACGGGTCAAACCAGAGTACTCATAACCATAGCCTTCTGGCAATGTCTCCTTGGCAACCTCAGCAATCGCCTTCATACCATCACCGGTAGAGTAACCGCTGTTAGGAGTTACAGATACATCCATAGAGGTAAACAGGTTGAAACGTGTGATGTTAGATGGACCATAAACCTTCTTCAAGTTCACGAACTCGCTTACTGGAGACATGGTGCCATCAGCACAACGTACATAAATCTTGCTCAGATCGTCTGGACGCATACGACTCTCAGGACCAGCCTGAATCATCACACGGTAGAGCTTACCGTAAGCATTGAAGTTAGATGCGTAGAGACCACCGAGATACCCCTGCATGACAGACAATACTGTTGATGGAGAGATACCAGCCTGCTTGGTCTTTGCAACATCCACATCTACCATATACTGAGGATAGTTAGGGTTGTACTGAGTCTGAGCGGTCTGGATTTCAGGGCGCTTGTTCAGCTCAGCCAGGAACTTCTTCACATTGCCATAGAACTTGTTCAAGTCACCACCGGTCTTATCCTGCATAGTCATGGTGATACCATTCTGTACAGAGAAACCGGAAATCATAGGTGGAGCGAAGGCAAGAACCTGTGCATCCTTGATGGCAGCAGTCTGCTTGTAGATCATACCCAACACAGAAGTAGATTCCATAGGGTTGACAAAGAGAGCCTCAATACCGCCACCCGTACAAGCCTCCTTGATACGGTGGAAGAATCCACCCGGACGCTCCTCGAATGGCTTCAGCTTCACGATGATGGTACCCTGGTTAGAACCGTCACCACCGATAAAGCTATAACCCATGATGGCGTTACGGGTTGCGATGGCAGGGTTGCTAGCCAGCATCTTATCTACCTGCTTAACCACCTCAGCAGTACGTTCCTGAGAGGTACCAGGAGCAGTAGAGATACAAGCGAAGATAGTACCGGTATCCTCATCAGGCACCAGACCCGTCTTGGTAGTACCCATCAGGGCTACCAGACCTACGATGCTGACAGCCACCAGGCTACCAGCGATGATGCCGTGGTTGATAACCCACTTGACACCACCCTTATACTTATTGGTAATCTTCTCAAACTGATAGTTGAATCCTGCGTGGAATCGATCGATAAAAGACATCTTCTTCTCGTGACCCTCCTCGTGTGGCTTCAGCAACATGGCACAAAGTGCAGGAGACAAGGTCAACGCATTGATAGCCGAAATAACGATAGATACAGCCATGGTTACACCGAACTCACGGTAGAAGTAACCGGAAGTACCACCGATGAATGATACAGGAACGAACACGGCAGACATCACCAATGTAATAGAGATGATGGCGCTGGAGATTTCGTTCATCGCATCGATAGATGCTGTAAGAGCACTCTTGTAACCCTGGTCGAGCTTGGCGTGAACCGCCTCGACCACCACGATGGCATCATCGACCACAATCGCAATCGCCAGCAGCAGGGCGGACAGCGTAAGCAGGTTGATGGAGAATCCGAAAATCCAGAGGAAGAGGAACGTACCAATCAAAGCCACAGGTACAGCAATCATAGGAATCAGCGTAGAACGGAAGTCCTGCAAGAAGATATACACTACGATGAACACCAGTACCAGGGTGATGATCAAGGTGAAGATAACCTCCTCGATAGATGCGAACAGGAACTCGGTAACATCCATCAGGATGACATTCTTCAACCCTGGAGGATAACTCTTCTCCAGTTCATCCAACGTCTTCTTCACGTCGCTTGCAATCTGGGTAGCATTGGATCCGGCAATCTGCTGAACCATACCCATCACGGCAGGCTGACCATCGTTGAGCAGGTTTACATTATACTGCAAACCACCCAACTCAATCTTGGCAACTTCGCCCAGACGGAGCGTCTGACCGGAAGTATTGCTCTTGATGAGGATGTTCTCATACTCCATTGGAGTCTTCAAACGACCCTTGTAACGCAAGGTATATTCATACTGCATATCAGAGCTCTCACCAAAGCTACCAGGGGCAGCCTCGATATTCTGCTCTGCCAAAGCCTGGGAAATATCAGAAGGAACCAGTCCGAACTCCTTCATCTTCTCCGGCTTCAACCAGATACGCATAGAGTAGTTACGGGTAGAAGGGCTCTGCACATCACCCACACCATTGATACGCTTCAACTGAGGAATGACGTTGATCAAGGCGTAGTTGGTAACAAACTGGTCGTCGTAACGGCCATCGTCTGTAGTCAGAGCGAACATGATTACGTTGGAACTCTGACGCTTGGTTACGGTGACACCCACTCTGGTAACCTCGGCAGGCAACAGAGACTGCGCCTGAGACACACGGTTCTGTACATTGACCGCAGCCATATCAGGGTCGGAACCCTGCTTGAAGTAAACGGTAATCTGAGCGAAACCAGAGTTAGACGCAGAAGAGGTCATATAGGTCATGTTCTCCACACCGTTGATACTCTCCTCCAGCGGAGCAACGACAGAGTTCAACACCGTCTGGGCATCTGCACCCGTATAGGTAGCAGTTACCGTGATGGTAGGCGGCGCGATATTCGGATACTGCTCAATAGGCAGCGATACCAAGCCGATGATACCCAGCAAGACGAAGAAGATGGAAACCACCGTCGAAAGTACCGGGCGCTTTATAAAGTTTGTAAATGACATAATTTACTATTTTTCTTTATACCTTATTATATATTACTTCTTGCCGCTCATAGTAGTAGCGAAGGCATGAGCGTTATCCTGAGACTCAGCCAACTCTGCAGCCTCAGCAATCTTCTGATTGTAACGCTCCAAAGTGATAGGCTTAATCTGCTGGCCATCGGTCAACTTGGTGATACCCTTCAATACGATACGATCACCAACATTCAGACCAGAAGTTACGATATAGTTCTTTCCATCATCCTGTGGATTTACCTTGATCTCAGAATACTTCACCTTGTTATCCTTGGTTACTACGTAAACGAAAATCTTATCCTGCACCTGAGAGCAAGCCTCCTGAGGGATGACGATAGCACTGTTATGATCGTTAGGCACAACGATAGAACCTGCACCACCACTCTTCAACAACTTCTCTGGGTTAGGGAAGTGAGCGATGAGAGAGATAGAACCAGAAGTAGCATCGATGACACCACTCATCTTAACCACCTTACCTGGATGATTATAGATAGAACCATCTGCCAACTGCAACTTAACAGCTGGGAACGCAGCAATGGCAGCCTGAACACTACCATTGGTCTTAGACATGCTCAAAATCTGAGACTCAGAGAGTGAGAAGAACACCTCCATGGTGCTGATGTTGGAAACGGTAGTCAAAGCCTGACCAGAAGCGCTAACCAAAGCACCCACCTTGAAAGGAAGGCTACCTACTACACCAGCTGAAGGGCTGGTAACGGTGCACCAAGCCAACTGCTCACGGGCTGAAGCCAAAGCAGCCTCTGCCTGAGCTACCTGAGCCTGAGCTGTAGCCAAACCGTTAGCTGCAGTAGAAAGCTCGTATTCACCGATAATCTTGCTATCATACAACTTCTTATTGTCTGGTAAGTCAACTTTGCAGTGTTAGCCTGAGCCTTGGCTGTATTGACAGCGGCAGCAGCTGAACGGACAGCAGCCTGATAAGTCTCGCTATCGATAGAGAACAAAGCCTGACCTGCTGAAACAGTCTGACCCTCATGTACAAAAACCTTTGTAATGAAGCCAGAAACCTTAGGACGTACCTCAACATCCTGAATACCCTTGATAGTAGCAGGATAGGTTGTCTGCAATGCGGCGCTGGAAGTGCCGATAGTAGCCACGGCAAACTCATCATCGCCAAAGTCAGGCAGACCGCCCTTCTTACTTCCACCACATGATGTCAAAGTTGCAAGAACACAAATTGCTGCAACGAACAAAACGTTTTTTATTTTCATACCTATTTTATATTATATTTATATTATAATTTATTATTTTTTGTCATACCTTATTATATATACCGCCCTCTGGCGGAAACTGAAACAATGCTTTTAGTTTTAAAAGCGGTGCAAAATTACTAATAATAAACGAATAACGGCTCGCAAGGAGCCGTTATTTAACAAAAATTATTCTCTGTTTAAGTTTTCTGCCATATTCAGCCCCATATCCTGGGCTTTCTTCATCAGAAGTTCCATCAGCGGTTCGCGCTCGTTAGCCACCTTGTTGTCCAGCACGGCATCCTTGAGATACTGCTTCAGTACGCCTACTTCGCGGCATGGCTTGAGCTGGAACATCTCCATGATTTCGTTGCCGTCGATACATGGCTGGAGCAGTCGCTTGTAGTCACGCTCCTGAAGATCAACCAGTTTCTCGCGCACCATCTTGAAGTTATCCAGGAATCGCTGCTTGCGCACCTGGTTCTTGCTGGTGATATCAGCCTCGCAAAGCGTCATCAGGTCGTTGATGTCATCACCGGCATCATTCAGCAGTCGGCGCACGGCGCTATCGGTCACCTCCTCATCCGCTATCACGATCGGACGCATGTGAAGCTCCACCAGTTTCTGCACATACTTCATCTTGGCATCCATCGGCAGTTTCATGCGGCGGAAGATGCCTGGAATCATCTTGGCACCGATAATGTTATGGCTGTAGAAAGTCCATCCGATGTTGTTGTCCCATCGCTTGCTCTTCGGCTTACCGATGTCGTGGAAGAGTGCCGCCCAGCGGAGCCAGAGGTTATCAGAATGCTTGCAAACATTCTCGAGCACCTCCATCGTATGGTCGTAATTGTTCTTGTGGGCTTTGCCGTTACGGGTCTCCACCTTATCCATCGCCACCAGTTCCGGCAGGATGAGATCGAGTAGTCCGGTATCCTTCAGATAATAGAAGCCGATGCTTGGATGTTTGGAGAGCATAATCTTGTTCATCTCGTCGCAGATACGCTCGCCACTGATAATCTTCAGTCGTTCGGCATTGCGCGAGAGAGCGGCATAAGTCTCATCTTCTATCTGGAAATTGAGCTGGGTAGCAAAACGTACACATCTCATCATACGGAGCGGGTCATCAGAAAAGGTGATATCCGGATCGAGCGGAGTGGCGATGATGCCATCTTCCAGATCATAGACACCGTCAAACGGATCGACAAGTTCGCCAAAACGGTCCTTGTTCAGGCAGACCGCCATTGCATTGATGGTGAAGTCGCGACGGTTCTGGTCATCCTCCAGGGTTCCATCCTCTACAATCGGCTTGCGCGAATCACGGTTGTAACTCTCCTTTCGTGCTCCCACAAACTCTACTTCTGTATCCTTATACTTAACCTGTGCGGTTCCGAAATTTCGGAACACCGAGAGATGTGCCTTCTTGCCCAGCTTCTTCTTGAGGGCAGAAGCCACCTCTATTCCGCTACCCACCACTACGACATCGATGTCATTGGAAGGGCGCTCCAGAAAGAGATCGCGCACATATCCACCTACAACATAGCATTCCACAGACAGGGCGTCCGCCGCCTCTGAAATCTCGTGAAAAATATCCTTATCTAGTATTTGCGCCAGTTCGGCATTGGTCAAATTTCTCATACTCATTTTATTTCGGGGTGCAAAGTTACTGTAAAATAAGCGAAAAACAAAATAATTATTTGGCTATTTCACAATAAATGCGTATATTTGCACCGAATTTCGAAATTATTATGGCAGATTTATTGAAAACAGAACAGCAGTTTAAAGTTGTTATGGGAGAATGCAGGGCATTATTTGAGAAGAAGCTTCACGATTATGGAGCCTCTTGGAGAATCTTGCGTCCATCTTCCTTAACCGACCAACTCTATATCAAGGCGAAGCGCATCCGCTCGCTTGAAATCAAGAAAGAATCACTCGTAGGCGAAGGTATCCGTCCGGAGTTTATCGCTCTTATTAATTATGGTATTATAGGACTCATCCAGCTGGAAAAGCCTTTCGTGGATGAAGTGGATATGACACCGGAAGAGGCGATGAAGCTCTACGACAAGCATGCCCAGGAAGCCCTGGAACTGATGCTCAAGAAGAATCACGACTACGACGAGGCATGGCGCTCGATGCGAGTGAGCAGCTATACCGACTTTATTCTCACCAAGATACAACGAGTGAAGGAAATCGAGGATATCGAAGGAGCCACACTCGTATCAGAAGGCATCGATGCCAACTATATGGACATCATCAACTATGCGGTTTTCGGTGCCATAAAAATGGGAGAAAAGTAAGAAGGCTCATTCGAGAAGGCTCATTCGAGAAGGCTCATTCTATGAAGTAAAAGGGTAATTTATGACGGCAAAGCAGATTATAACAAAAACAGCGGTGAATATCGGGCGACTGCTCGTGGCTGTAACCTTCATCTTCTCAGGATTCGTGAAGGGAATGGATCCACTGGGCACACAATACAAGATAACCGACTATCTGGAAGCGCTGCATATCGACTGGATGTTTCCCGACTGGAGCACCCTGGTGATGTCGGTATTGCTTGCCACTGCTGAGTTTGCCATCGGTATCTTCCTCCTCTTCGCCATCCGACGGAGACTGGTGAGCAAAATCACCCTTGCCGTGATGAGCGTGATGACGCTGATTACACTCTGGATCGTCATCGCAGACCCAGTAAAGGATTGCGGATGCTTCGGTGACGCCGTAGTGCTCACCAATATGGAGACATTCATCAAGAACATCATCCTCCTGATTTTCGCCGTCCTGCTTTGGAGAAAGCCGCTGGAGATGCCGAGGCTCATCTCGAAACAGACACAGTGGTAGTGATCAACTACACCTTCCTCTTCTCCATCGTGATGAGCATCTGGAGCCTGTGGTATCTGCCGCAGTTCGACTTCCGCCCTTATCACATCGGTGCCAACATCGCCAAGGGTATGGAGATTCCGAAGGGAGCCAAGCAGCCGAAGTTTGATACCACCTTCATTCTGGAGAAGAACGGCGAGCGAAAGGAGTTTACGATAGACAATTATCCAGACTCTACCTGGACCTTCATCGACAGCAAGACGGTGCAGACAGAAGAAGGCTACGTGCCCCCTATCCACGACTTCAGCATAGAGGATGCGAAGACGGGCGAAGATATCACCCAGGAAGTGATTCACCGCAAGGGCTACACCTTCCTGCTCATCTCGCCACATCTCGACTTTGCCGATGACAGCAACTTCGGAAGCATCGACGAGATACACGAATACGCCAACGACCATGGATATCCCTTCCTCTGCCTCACGGCAAGTACGGAGAAAGCCATCAGGCACTGGCAAGACATCACGGGAGCAGAATATCCCTTCTATATCACAGACGAGACAACGCTGAAGACCGTGATACGCAGCAATCCGGGACTGCTGCTGCTGAAAGACGGCACCATTATCCAGAAATGGAGCCACAACGACCTGCCTAAGATGGCAGACCTGGCAGGCAAGCCGCTGGAGAAGACTGAAATCGGCAAGATGCCGGAAGTAAGTGCCGCCAAGAAGATAGCCGGCATCATCTCCTGGTTTGTCATCCCGCTGGTATTCCTTACCATCGCCGACCGGCTTTGGGCATGGGGCGCCTGGATCAGAAAGAAAGAGAATTCAAACAGAATATTATCAACTTTTAAAAAGAAAAGAAAAATGAGAAAGAAAATTGTAGCAGGCAACTGGAAAATGAACATGAACCTGCAGGACGGTGTTGCTCTCGCTAAGGAGATCAACGAGGCATTGGTAGCAGACAAGCCAAACTGTGACGTAGTTATCTGTACTCCATTCATCCACTTGGCTTCTGTAGCTCAGGTTTTGGATTCAGAGGTAGTAGGTCTCGGTGCTGAGAACTGCGCAGACAAGGCTAAGGGTGCTTTCACAGGTGAGGTTTCAGCTGAGATGGTTAAGAGCACAGGTGCTCAGTACGTTATCCTCGGTCACTCAGAGCGTCGTGAGTACTACGGTGAGACTGCAGAGATCTTGAAGGAGAAGGTAGAGTTGGCTTTGGCTAACGGTTTGAAGATCATCTTCTGCTGCGGTGAGACTCTCGAGGAGCGCGAGGCAGAGAAGCAGAACGAGGTTGTTAAGGCTGAGTTGGAAGGTTCAGTATTCCACTTGGACGCAGAGGCTTGGAAGAACATCATCCTCGCTTACGAGCCAATCTGGGCTATCGGTACAGGTAAGACCGCTACATCTGATCAGGCAGAGGAGATGTTGGCATACATCCGCTCAATCGTAGCAGAGAAGTATGGCAACGAGGCTGCTGAGGAGACATCTATCCTCTACGGTGGTAGCTGCAAGGCTAGCAACGCTCCTGAGCTCTTCGCTAAGCCAAACATCGACGGTGGTTTGATCGGTGGTGCTTCTTTGAAGGCTGCTGATTTCAAGGGTATCATCGACGCTTGGAAGAAGTAATCTCACAAGGATATTTACCAAAGGGGATGCCTTCTTTCATGGGGGCATCCCTTTCCCTATCTTTATAGGATAGCAGAAACAGATTGCTGACACATTATATATTAATAAAAGGTATATATATATTAAATAAGGTATAGTCATGAAACAATTCGTCACATTATTGATTTTCATCCTCTGCTCATCTATCCAGATGAATGCGCAGACTTACTTGGACCATCTCAAGCAGAAGAATCCAGGACAGGGTGTCGTGACCGTACACCAAAGCAAGGCTATCGACGAATTGGTGAACGGAAAACAGGTTCCAACCAATACAAATCAGGTGAATCCACAGGACGATAAGACTAAGACTAACCCACAACCACAGAAGAAACCAACAGATACTCAGCATAAAGAAGTAACTCCAGCTACCCAACACAAGCAGTCACCAGACTCGCTCAAGAAGAACGAGCCACAGCACGAAACTGCCAAGGAGAAACAGCACGAAAACAATGCACAGAAGGCTGAGACACATCAGGAAGAAACCGAGATGCCTGTAGTGGATATGCGCAAGAAGGTAATGCGCAGAAGCTATAAGGTTACAGGATATAGAGTGCAGATCTTTGCCGGAGGAAACTCACGCAACGACCGACTGAAGGCTGAACAGACGGGCAACAACATCAAGATGAAGTTCCCAGACCAGCCTGTATATGTGCACTTCTACTCGCCAAGATGGATTTGCCGTATGGGCAACTTCCGCAATCTGGGCGAAGCACAGAAGGTGCTTGCCAAGGTAAAAGCCCTGGGATACAGACAGGCATGCCTGGTAAAAGGCCAGATTACCGTGCAGTATTAAAGTAAAGAGTGAAAAGTGAAGAGTGAAGAGTGAAAAGTGAAGATTTCAACAGTCTTACTATTCATAAAGTTCAAAATTCAAAGTTCAAAGTAAATAAGATATGAATCCAGAAACAGAATTTCGCGAGGGATTGGATGAACTCGCAGGACACTATAAGGAAGTTTTGAAGCTCCTGGGTGAAGACACAGAGCGTGAAGGACTTGTAAAGACTCCTATGCGCGTAGCCAAGGCGATGCAGGTATTGACCCGCGGCTACTATCAGGATGCCCACAAGGTATTGACCGATGCCCTCTTTGAGGAGAAATACGACCAGATGGTCATCGTGAAGGACATTGATTTCTTCTCTCTCTGCGAGCATCACATGCTGCCTTTCTATGGCAAGGTACACGTGGCTTACATCCCTAACGGCAAGATTACCGGACTGAGCAAGATTGCCCGTGTAGTAGATATCTTCAGCCACCGCCTTCAGGTGCAGGAGCGCCTTACCCAGCAGATCAAGGACTGCATCCAGGAGACATTGAATCCTCAGGGCGTAATGGTCGTAGTAGAAGCTAAGCACATGTGTATGCAGATGCGTGGTGTGGAGAAGCAGAACTCCATCACTACTACCAGCGATTACAGCGGTGTATTCAATTCACTGAACACCCGCCAGGAGTTCATGAGCCTGCTGAGAGGTGAGAGCAAGAGAATCTAAAGAAGTGATTCTAAAGAAGTGATTCTAAAGAAGTGATTCCAAAGAAGTGATTCTCAAGTAAAAACATCCAGCAACTCATCAAAAAGTTCAAAGTTCAAATTTCAAAGTTCAAAGTTTAAAGTTCAATGTTCAAAATTCAAAGTTCAAAGTAATATGAAGTTTATATCCTGGAACGTGAATGGCCTGCGTGCTTGCGTGGGCAAGGACTTCGAGAGCCAGTTTAAGGCACTCGATGCCGACTTCTTCTGTCTGCAGGAAACCAAGATGCAGGAAGGTCAGCTCGACCTGAAGTTCGAGGGCTACGAAAGCTACTGGAACTATGCCGAGAAGAAGGGATATTCGGGCACAGCCATCTATACCCGCCACCAACCACTGTGCGTGAGCTACGGTATGGGCGTGGAGGAGCACGACCACGAAGGAAGAGTCATCACCCTGGAGTATGACAACTTCTATCTCGTAACCTGCTATACTCCGAACTCCCAGACAGAACTCAAGCGCCTGGATTATCGCATGACTTGGGAAGATGACTTCCGAAAGTTCCTGAAAAATCTGGATGCCAAGAAACCAGTAGTTATCTGTGGCGACTTAAACGTGGCACATCAGGAGATAGATATCAAGAATCCGAAGACCAACCGTCGCAATGCCGGTTTTACCGACGAGGAGCGAGAGAAGATGACGCAGCTTCTGAACGATGGCTTTACAGATACCTTCCGCTATCTGCATCCCGAAGAGGTTACCTATTCGTGGTGGTCATACCGATTCAAGGCACGCGAGAAGAATGCCGGCTGGCGCATCGACTACTTCCTGGTATCTGATAGCATCAAGGATAAGATTACAGAAGCAAAGATACATACCGACATCATGGGCAGCGACCACTGCCCGGTAGAGGTTGATCTGGCACTCTAGACATAGCAAAAAAAAGGGGATGTACCTTCCTCCCGGAAGCCATCCCCATATTGGTCATATCAACATAAAATTTTAATTTATATAAGAGAGATTTTCTATTTAATTTAAGAGAGATTTTCTATTTTAAAGATCTTCTATCTTAGAGAGATCCTCTACAGCAAGCTCTGAATCTCAGAGAGATTCTTCTTCTCTGTGGTACCATCCTTGTATGTTACCATAAAGTAATTGTGAATAGACTTACCATTCTTGAACTGAACAATAGCCACGCCACCTTCACGGAGCTGGAGAGTGAAGTATCCCTCACGCTTGCCGTTAACATACTTTCCGTGCCACTTCTCCTTACCATTCTTGTAGTAAGTAGTAACCTCACCATTAAAGATAGTATTGCGGTCGTTACCGAGATCGATGAAGCTGTAGCCACCCTCGGCACGAAGATTACCGTTCATATAGAAGTCCTGGAACACATCCTTCTTATTGATGCCAGCGCCGGTAGTCATCAGCAATCTGTAATAACTAGCCTGATCTGCACTAGCTACGTTACTCATATTTTCTGCATAGAAAATAGTGTCTGCTACTACTGTTGCATTCTCTACGTGCTTGCGACCGAAAGTAGCTACGGTCATGAGAGCCATCAATGAGAATAATATAACTCGTTTCATATTTTTAATTTTTAGATTGTTACTAATTGTTTATTGTTTTATTTTTCTGATGCAAAGGTACTACAAATTCCGGTAAGTTGTATCATTCCTTAACGCTATTTTATGTTATTTTTGGGGTCAGTTTTACTTTTTGAAAGAAAACGCACACAAAATTACAATTTGACATTTTAGGGGGGCGATTTTTACACTTTGAAATAGTCATATCTCCATATACCCCATTATTACCCCCATCTCGTTTACATATTGACAGTAAGAGGTAGAAATAGAGCACGGCTGCCGATGCTTTTTTTGAGATATTTCGAAAACTTTTCGCCAGAAACTAGCGTATATACTTTTTATTTTGTACTTTTGCACTAAAATATATATAATATAAGGTACGCGTATGATAAAATATACCATCAAGCACCAAGCCAACTGAACGCAAGTATCAACTTGCCAGCATCTAAGAGTATTAGCAACCGAGCTCTCGTAATCAGTGCGATGGCAGGAAGCCATATCCACCCCAACAACTTGAGCGACTGCGATGATACGAAAGTGATCGTTGCCGCCCTTCAGAATATGCCCGAGGTCATCAACATCAAGGCAGCAGGCACAGCCATGCGTTTCATGACAGCCTATCTCTCTGCCACCACAGGCGAACATACCATCACCGGCACCGAGCGCATGCAGAACCGCCCTATCGGCATCCTCGTAGATGCCCTGCGCTATCTGGGTGCCGACATCACCTACGAGAAGAAGGAAGGCTATCCCCCACTCCATATCCGAGGCAAGGCGCTGGAAGGCGGCCACCTGGAGGTAGTGGGCAATATCAGTTCGCAATATATCTCGGCGCTTCTGATGATCGGTCCGATTCTGAAGAACGGACTGGAACTGAAGTTGACTGGAGAGATAGCATCCCGCCCTTACATCGACCTTACTCTCTGGACGATGAAGGAATTCGGTGCTGATGCCGACTGGACGGATATGAATACCATCACCGTGAAGCCACAGCCTTACAAGGAGACATCCTATATGATAGAGAACGACTGGAGTGCTTCTTCCTACTGGTATGAGATGATGGCTCTGAATGGCAACATCGACTCCAGAATCCAGCTCGAAGGCTTGATGGACTGCTCGAAGCAGGGAGATTCCGTGGTGAAATACATTTTCAGTCTGCTGGGAGTGAAAAGTGAATTTGAGAACCATGATCATCTTTCGAATGTCATGCTGAAGGCGAACCGCTGTCTTCTGCCGAAATTCGATTATGATTTCTCAGGTTCTCCTGATCTAGCTCAGACCATTGTGGTAGCCTGCTGTGCCTTGGGTGTAAAGTTCAAGTTCACGGGTCTTGCCAGCTTGAAGATCAAGGAGACCGACCGCATCGAGGCACTGAAGACAGAGTTGAAGAAGGTGGGCTATGTCATCCACGATGAAAACGACAACACCCTGTATTGGGATGGCGAAACCTGCGAGCTTCATTTGCTCCAATCGATACCTACGAGGATCATCGTATGGCGATGGCATTCGCCCCTCTCGCCTTCAAGTTCCCTCAGATTGATATCAACAATCCCGAGGTAGTGAGCAAATCCTATCCTCATTATTGGGAAGACCTGAAGAAAGTAGGGTTTGAAATTATTGAGAGTGAAAAGTGAAGAATACAACAGCTTTGCTAATCATAAAGTTCAAAGTTCAAAGTAAATGCTATATTTAGTTTTAGCCCTGGTGGCATTAGGCCTGATAAGCGCCATTTTCGGAATCGTATCTCACCGCAGGGGGGAAGACGAGGAACCTTTGCAGGAAGGCGTATCGTGCAACACCTGTAACGGTGAGAACTCGAAGTGCGAGCAGGAGTGCATGATGGAAGCCGCCACCAAAGAAATAGAATATTACGATGATGAGGATCTCGACCGCTTTGCCGGTCGGGATGCTGATGCCTATACCGATGAGGAGGTTGAGGAATTCTCGGAAGTGCTCTATACCATGCAGCCGGAAGAAGTGGCAGGATGGAACAGAAGCCTGATACTGAGAGGCATCAACCTGCCCAACCAGCTGAAGGATGAAGTCATCGGCTTTTTAAGCTAGAATTTTGCAGTTCTAAGTTCAGCAGCATTGCTAATCATAAAGTTCAAAGCTCAAAGTAAAAGTTCAAAGTAAAAGAATGGATATACTACAATATACATTTTTCCAAAATGCACTGATAGGCGCCTTTCTGGCAAGCATCCTGTGCGGCTTTATCGGAACCTACATCGTTACCCGCCGATTGGTATTCATCAGCGGCGGCATCACCCATGCCTCTTTCGGAGGCATCGGCATCGGCGTGTTTACAGGAATCAATCCGATACTCTCCGCCATGGGTTTCGCCGTACTCAGCGCCTTCGGAGTGCAATGGATATCGCGCAAGAAAGATGTGCGAAAGGATTCCGCCATCGCCATGTTCTGGACCCTGGGAATGAGCGTGGGCATCATCTGCTGTTTCCTGACTCCAGGATTCATGCCCGACCTGCCCTCCTTCCTCTTCGGAAGCATCCTTGCCATCGACAGCGCAGACCTGTGGCTGTTGGGCGGACTCGCCCTTATCGTAGCCCTCCTCTTCACCTTCCTCCTGCGCCCTATCCAGAACATCGCATTCGACAGTACCTTCGCCCGTTCGCAGCATCTGCCGGTTACCGCTATCGAATACCTGATGATGACGCTTATCGCCATGACCATTGTGGCTACACTGAAAATGGTGGGCATCGTACTCGCCATCAGTCTGCTCACCATTCCGCAGATGACCGCCAACCTCTTCACCTATAATTACAAGCAGATGATATGGGCAAGCATCATCCTGGGATGGATAGACTGCATCGCCGGTCTCTACATCAGTTATCTGCTCAACGTGCCATCAGGTGCCACCATCATCTTCATCAGCATCGTGGTATTCGCACTCGCCAAAATCATCCTGGGCATCAGGAGAAAGAGGAAGACAGATCTTTCATAATAACAATAGATGCATTCTGAAAAAATAGAAAACAATGAAAGGCAAAAGCCCCATCAAACACCTTTTTCTGATAGGACTCGCTGTGATTGCAGTGAACCTGACGGGATGCTCTACGCAGAAGAATACGGCGCAGAGCAGGTGGTGGCATGCCTTTAATGCCCGATACAATACCTATTATAATGGTACCGTGGCTTATATCGATGGAGCGCTGGAGAAGGAAGAAGGCAACCGGGACAACTTTACGGAGCAGATTCCACTCTATACCGTAGGCAACAAGAACAGCCGCGATCTGGGCAAAGCCAACTTCGACCGAGCCATCGAAAAATGCGAGAAAGCCATCCACCAGCACAGCATCAAGCGCCGCCCTGTATGGGAACCCGGCAAGAGAAAGACGGCGAAAGATATCGAATGGCTCAGTCGCAGAGAATACAATCCGTTTTTATGGAAAGCGTGGATGCTGATGGGCCGCTCGCAATTCCAGAAGGGGGATTTCGAGGGGGCTGCTGCCACCTTCTCCTATATGAGCCGCCTTTACTCCACCCAGCCTGCCATCTACGGCAAGGCGCGCGCCTGGCTTGCCAAATGCTATATCGAGCAGGGCTGGACCTACGATGCAGAAGATGTGATCCGAAACATCCAGCGCGATTCCATTCACTGGCGTGCCCAGAAGGAATGGGATTATGCCTTCGCCGATTACTATATACACACGGGGGATGCCCGGAAGGCGATTCCCTATCTCAGGAAGGTGATAAGCCATGAGATGCGACACAAGCAGAAAGCCCGCCAGTGGTATCTGATGGGACAGTTACAGGCTTCCATCGGCAACCAGCAGGAGGCTTATCAGGCTTTCCGCCACGTCATCCGGCTCAATCCGCCCTACGAACTGGAGTTTAATGCCCGCATCGCCATCACCGAGGTCTTGGCTTCGGGTAACAGCAGGAAGATGATCAGCCGACTCAAGCGTATGGCGGCATCGGATAAGAACAAGGATTATCTGGACCAGGTATATTATGCCATCGGCAACATCCACCTAGCCCAGAAAGATACCCTGCATGCCATCTATGCCTACGAAAAAGGCAACCGGAAGGCTACCCGAAACGGTATAGAGAAGGGTGTACTCCTGCAGCGTCTGGGCAATTTGTATTGGGAAACCGAACGATATGCCGATGCCAAGCGCTGCTATGGCGAAGCAATCGGTTTGCTCGATCAGGACAGAAAGGATTATCCGCAGCTGGCTCATCGCTCCAAGGTGCTGGACGAACTGGTTCCCTATACCGATGCCATTGCCCTCCAGGATTCCCTTCAGTCTATTGCCAAAATGGACGAGAGAGACAGAAACGCAGCCATCGACCGAGTGATAGCTGCCCTGAAAAGAAAGGAGAAAGAGGAAGAAAGAAGGAGATGGGACGACGGAGCAGAAATGAATTCGGAATTTGATGGAGGAAATGACGGGAATGGTTCCGGGAAAGATTCCAGAAACGGATTCGGGAACGGATTCGGGAACACCAATACCTGGTATTTCTATTCCCCTGTAGCCGTAAGCCAGGGTAAGGCGCTCTTCGAGAAACTCTGGGGAAAGCGAAAGAACCTCGACAACTGGCAGAGAATCAACAAAACAGTTGTAGCTTCAGCACAAGAAACGGATATCGCTCAAGGAACAGATTCCAAGCTAAGAACAGATTCCGGACAAGGAACATCTTCAGCACAGAGAACAGATTCCGGGCAAGAAACGAATTCTGATCAAGATTCCAAGCTCCAGCCTGATGCATTACAAGACGCTCTATCCCATTCTTTATCCCAGAAAGAATCCGGCAAACCATCTGCCGATAGCGCCAGCCTCGACCCTCATCAACGGGCTTATTATCTGGCCCAGATTCCGTTCACCCCAGAGCAGATGTCAGCGAGCAACCAGCTCCTGGCGGATGGCTTATACCATGCCGGAATCATCTTCAAGGACCGGCTCGACAACCTGGCACTGAGCGAGAAGATGCTGCTCCGACTGGTGGACAACTACCCGGATTTCAAGCATCTCGACGAAGCCTATTACCATCTGTATCTGCTTTATTCCCGAAAGAAGCAAACTCAGATGGCGAACAGTTATGTCGATAAATTAAAGAAGGATTACCCAAAAAGCCAGTTCACAGCCCTCCTCTCCGACCCTTACTATCTGGAGAATGCGAGGATGGGTGTACACATCGAAGATTCCATCTACACCCTCACCTATCAGGCATTCAAGGAGGGCAAGTACGAGGCGGTGATGCACAACTCGGAAATATCAGACAAGCGGTTCCCTACTGGCGCCAACCGCGACAAGTTCCTCTTCATCAGCGGTATGACCCTGCTCAACGAGGGCAAGGTTTCCGAATGCCTGGAAAAGATGAACCAGGTGATAGCGCAATATCCCAACAGCCGGTTGAGCGAGATGGCGGGAATGATCGTAAACGGCGTGAATGCCGGAAGACGACTCTACGGCGGAAAGTTCGACCTGAGTAATGTCTGGGCGAAACGCAGCGATGTGCTCAATTCCCAGGACTCCACCCAGCAGAAAGAATTCTCTGCCGACCGCAACGACCGTTTTGTCTTCCTGCTCGCCTACAGTCCCGATTCCGTCAACGAGAACCAGCTGCTCTTTGAGGTAGCCAAGTATAACTTCACCACCTATATGGCGCGCAATTTCGACATCAGCATCGAAGACCTCCAGGGGTTGCATCGCCTGCAGGTAAGCGGTTTCCAGAACTACGACGAGGCGCGCCAGTATGCCAACGAGCTGCATCGGCAAGCCGGCATTCTCTGTCTGATTTCCAAGGCGAGAAGCTACGTAATCAGCGAGCCGAACCTCGAGCTTCTGGGCAGAAATCTCTCGTATGATGATTACGACAAGTTCTATACCCGTCACTTCGCACCGCTGAAGATCAGCAAGATGCGCCTGCTGATGGAGCCAACGGAAATCGTAGTGGATAAGGATTCCCAGAAGGAGGAAGATGCTCTGAAGGAAGAAAATGATTCCCAGAAGAAGAATCCTGAAGATAATGGAATCGATATCGAGAGCCAGCCCGCAGAAGATACCGATACCGGCATCTACTTCGATGACTCGAATACCCCAGATTCAGAAGCCGATGATGAATACATCGAGCTGAATGGATTCTGATAAAGCAAGAAAGCTCTAGCGGCAAGGAAGCCGTTAGAGCGAACAGAAGAAGGTAACCAGGAACGGTACGGAGAAATCTACGCAGAAGCCGTGGAAGATGGAAACGATGATGAAGCTCTCGCCCGAATAGCGGGTGATGATAGGCAATGTGGTATCCATCGTGGTGGCTCCACCTACGCTGATAGGTGCCAGCTTGCCGAAATACTTCGCCAGCAGAGGCGCACAGAGCAGGGTGAGAATCTCACGGAAGATGTTGGCAAGCAGGGCGATGGTTCCCAGCTCGGCACCCCGATACTGCGTGATGAAGATGCTCGACAATGAGTAGTATCCGAAGCCCGAACCGATGGCGAGACAGTCGGAGATCTGACGGTGTCCCAGTATCAGGGAGGCAGCTGCGCATCCGGCAAGGGTTCCCAGGATGGTCATCACCGGCAACATCATCAGTCGGGGATTCACCTTTCTGAAACTCTTCAGGATAGAAGTATCGCAGCCGATGCTGATACCCACGCAGAACATCAGGCAGCAGAGGGCATAATAGCTCACGTCGCTCGCCAGGAAACTGGCAGGAATCACATCCCACACTCCCACGATGATGCCCAGTACGAAGAAGCCTACGATAATCAGACTACCTTTCATTTCCAGCCTCCTTTCTGCAGACATATCTCCACAATGCCCACGCAAAGATTGCACTACCCAGACTTCCGGCTATCGTAAGCACGATGGCTTCGAGTCCCAGGGTCTGAAGACCATTGATAATACGAGGGTTCGCTCCCACCTCGATGCCGAGCAGGAAGAGGAGTACCCAGATAAGCGCCGTGATGACACGGCCGATAAAACTCATTTTCTTGTTGCGGAGCAGGTACCCCGTACCAATTCCGCATAGCATGATCATTACAATCTTGAGCATTGTTTCTTCTTTTCTTTCTTTTTTTATTATTTTTGATTGATTACTTTTATCTTCGATAATAATAACGGATCGTACTAGTACTAATACTTGCTAATCTTCTTGTTATATTCTATAGTTTGCTTGGTATTCTGACATTCACAAACCCCATTCTCAACTTCTCTTTATTAATGTGCCACAACAAGGAAAAAACTGACTTCTAAAAATACGGATATTGGAAATCAAGCAGTTACATAATAAGCAGCAGCAAGTTGGGTTAAATTTCCCTTATTCTTTCAGCTGCTTCAACTGACTCTCCGACAATCCCGTTATTTCCATCACCGTAGCAGTATCTATGCCATTCGTCAGCATCTTTCTGGCAATCTCAAGGCTTCGCTTGTTCATGCCCTTCTCCATTCCTTCAGCCAGACCTTTTTCCATTCCTTCAGCCAAGCCTTTCTCCATTCCTTCAGCCAAGCCCTTCTCCATTCCTTCAGCCAATCCTTTCTCCATTCCTTCAGCCAGTCCTTCTTCTTTTCCTTCTCTCTTAGCGGTATCAATCGAATTCTTGATATCACGATACGCCATCTTACTGGCTTCATACTCCCGCTGTTCCTGCGGAGTGAATCTTGCAATCTCGGCTTCTTCGAAGAGGCGGTCGAAGACCTTGTCGCATAACGCCTTAGGGCGCTGAGTAAGCTTATAGAGATTCTTCAGGCATAGAGCCACTTGTCGTAGAGCGTATCCAACTCGTCAAGCGACTTGTTGAACTTGGCGATTTCCACGTAGATAAACTCCAGCTTATCGTAGAAAATCTTGTGCGTAGCTGTATCGCATAACTGTACATGATGGCGGATTTCCTCCTTATTGAAGGCATCCTCGTTCATGTTGAAGTTGAGCAGAGCAATGGTGTAAACATGGTTGAGCTTGAAGTCCCATTCACTACCCTTAGGAGCCTGCTCACGAATCGGAAAAGTGGAATAGAACAGGGCACGGTCTTTGAAGTAGGTCTGGTATGCATTCTGCATTTCCACGATAAACTTCTCGCCGTTCTCACCTTCGCAATATACATCGAAAATAGCTTTTCTGTCGGTGTAGATGTCGCCCACATTCTCTGGATTCAGATACTTCACGTCCTTAACAACCTGTCTTCCGTTGAACAAGCTGTTGAGGAAACAGATCAGCAAATCCTTGTTGGGAGCTGATCCGAAAATTCGCTTGAAACCGAAATCGGTCAACAAACTGATATATCTTTCTTCTACCTGCTTCATAATCATCTGTCTTTTAAAACCCTACCGCAAAGTTACGACTTTATTTTCATACCTGCAAGAGTTTTCAGATAAAAGTTGAGAAAATGTGATGATTCCCTGCTCTTCTCAGGAAAGTATCAAGAGGCAGTGGAGGGGGTTACAGTGGTTACGGTTACAGAAGTTACAGTTTTCTTTGAGGGGTAAACTGCTTTCCGCTCGCATTTTATGATTATCAATGAAAGGAAGTGCCGGTAAGTAAAGCTTATCGGCACTTTTTTTTTCAATTAAGTTTCTTTAACCACAACTCTCTTCCGTCATTCAATTATTCTTTGTACTTTAGCACCTCGAAAATAAAAACATATCCTAAAAGGATACAGCAAAAAGATACTCTAAAAGGATAATGCAATATGAGCAACGGATTATTACTATGGATCGATGATGAAATTGAGCTTCTCAAGGCGCATATCATCTTCCTGGAGAAGAAAGGATACGAGGTTGCCACGGTGAGCAATGGCTCGGATGCCATCGAGCTATGCCGACAGCAATCCTTCGACCTCATCCTCCTCGATGAAATGATGCCTGGACTGAGCGGTCTGGAGACCCTGCAGCAAATCAAGGACATCCAGCCCGCTACACCCGTTGTGATGTGTACCAAGAGCGAAGAGGAGAACATCATGGACCAGGCCATCGGGTCGAAAATCGCCGACTATCTCATCAAGCCCGTCAATCCGAGCCAGATTCTGCTCTCGCTGAAAAAGAACATCCACCGAAAGGATATCGTGACCGAGGTAACGCAGAGCGGATACCAGCAGGACTACCAGCAGATTGCCCTGAAGATGATGGACTGCCGTTCCTGCCACGACTGGATGGAGATATACAGAAGACTCGTGAAATGGGAGCTGGAACTGAGCGATACAGACAGTCAGATGACCGAGATGCTCGCCATGCAGAAGGAGGAGGCAAACATCGGATTTGCCAAATTCATCACCAGGAACTATCTGGACTGGATAGACCAGAAGAGGGATGGGAATGCCTCTTCTTCCGGCGACCGCCCGATGATGAGCCAGGATGTCTTCAGAAACAGGATTTTCCCGATTCTGGACAAGGGAGAGAAGGTGTTCCTCATCGTGATAGACAACTTCAGATACGACCAGTGGAAGATGCTGGCAGCTGACATCGGCGACATGTTCGACATTAACGAGGATATGTATATGAGCATCCTGCCTACCGCCACGCAATACGCCCGGAACGCCATCTTCAGCGGTCTGATGCCCAACAGGATTGCCGAGATGTTTCCGGAACTCTGGGTGGATGAAGACGAGGAGGAGGGCAAGAACCTGAACGAGGAGCCGCTGATACAGACGATGCTCGACAGATACCGCAAGCGATACAACTTCAGCTATCACAAGGTGAACGATTCGCAGGGCGCCGACCGGTTTATGGAGCACTACAACGAATGCAGGGAGAAGGACCTGAACGTGCTGGTGATCAACTTCATCGACATGCTCTCGCATGCCCGAACGGAATCGAAGATGGTACGCGAGCTTGCCAATACGGAGAGTGCCTACCGCAGCATCACGCAGAGCTGGCTGCGCCACTCGGTGCTCTCGGAACTGTTCAGAAGACTGTCGCAGGATGACTGCAAGGTGGTGATCACCACCGACCACGGAAGCATCCGCGCCTCGAAGCCCATCAAGATCATCGGCGACCGCAACACGAATACCAACCTGCGCTACAAGCTGGGCAAGAACCTAGCCTGCAATGCCAAGGAGGTTTTCACCATCAAGGATCCGAAAAGGGCACAGTTGCCTGCTCCCAACCTGAGTACATCGTATGTTTTTGCCTACGGAGATGCCTTCTTCGCCTATCCGAACAACTACAATTACTACGTTTCGTACTATAAGGATACCTTCCAGCACGGTGGCATCTCGATGGAGGAAATGCTTATTCCGCTCATCACCCTGACACCGAGAAAGAGAAAACTGTGATGGTTGATAATTTATAGTTTATAATTTAAAGTTTATAGTAATCATAAAGTTCAAAATTCAAAGTTCAAAGTAAAAAAGTTCAAAGTAAAAAAAATCAAAGTTCAAAGTAGAATATATGAAGATTAAGATTGATTCATTAGACAACATCCATACTGCAGCCAAGGAATTCCTGCAGAACATGGGCGACGGCAAGGTCTTCGCCTTCTATGGCAAGATGGGTGCCGGAAAGACAACTTTCGTAAAAGCTATCTGCGAGGAACTGGGCGTAGAGGATGTGATCACCTCGCCTACCTTCGCTCTCGTCAACGAATACACTGCCGGAAACGGTGATCCTATCTACCATTTCGATTTCTACCGCATCAAGAAGATTGATGAGGTGTATGATATGGGATACGAGGATTATTTCTACGGCGGAAACCTCTGCTTTCTGGAGTGGCCGGAACTCATCGAGGACCTGCTGCCGGAGGATTGCACCAAGGTTACCATCACCGTGGAGGAAGATGGTAGCAGAAGCGTAGAATTCGCCGGGGCGAAAAGTTAGGAAAAGAAATACAAAAAAGAGAAATGAAAAATGGAAACCAGTCCATTCTTCATTTCTCTTTTTTCTTATTTTATCAAAAGAGACACATGTCTTACAGCAGCGCCTCAAACTTCTCCTTGAGAGTTGACTTGTTAGCAGCACCAACAAACTTGTCAACCAACTGACCGCCCTTGAAGAAAAGGATGGTAGGGATGTTGCGAACGCCAAACTCCATAGCGATGTCGTCGTTCTCCTCTACATCACACTTACCAACTACCAACTTACCATCAAACTCCTCAGCCAATTCTGACACGATAGGAGCAATCTGGCGACAAGGACCACACCATGTAGCCCACAAATCTACTACCAATGGCAACTCGCCATTCTTGTAACTCTCGAAATTCTCGGTTGTAATTGTTACTTCCATTTTCTTATACTTTTTTTTTATATAATTAATATTAATTGATCTGATAACTCATCTTCGGATGGTCGTTCACAAACTGTATCAGTTCCCTGCTCACTCCCACCGTGCGGTCCTGCGCACGCAGCAGCACATTGGTCTTGGTCTCGGCATCGTGAATCTGAAGGAAGAGCTGTGCCTTGCCTCATCATTCTCCACCAGCGTCTTGATATCATTCACCAGCGTTTCATCTATCACCGTACTGTCCACGATGATGGTAAACTTCTCCAGGCGGTTCTCCTTCACGGTCTGGAGATACTCCACAGTACTGATTTTGAAGTCGAGATAGTTGCTGTTGCCGTAACGGGAAACACACTTCGCCGTAACGAAGATGGTGCTGCCCTCTACCATGATGCCTCGCCAGTTGCCCCAGTCCTCACCGAAGAGCGCCAGCTCGCCCGATCCTTCGAAATCCTCGATGGTGACGAAGCCGCACGGCTTTCCGGTCTTGGTGAACTTGGATTTCACCCCGGTGATGATACCGCCGAACACCACATCCTCCTTCTTGGCAAGCTCCACCTTGTCGCCCAGTTCAGAGCAGTGGGTATTGCAGAGGTTGCGGAGGATGATTTCGTAATCGTCGAGCGGATGAGCCGAGAGATAGATGCCCACGAGCTCACGCTCCCTGTTGAGCCTTTCGATGGTGCTCCAGGATTCAGCTTCCGGTATAGGAGGGGTGGCTATCTCCACCGCCTCTACGCCTCCGAAGAGCGAGGTGGCTGCCTCGCGCTGTTCCTGCTGGTAGAGCTGACCGTATCTTACGAGCGTATCCAGGAAGGTATCGCCCTTGCTGTTCTTGCCGAAGTACTGCTCGCGGCGGATGCCGAAGCTGTCGAAACCGCCACTCAGAGCCAGACTTTCGAATGCCTTGCGGTTGACATTGGAGAAATCCACGCGCTCGGCAAAATCGAAGATGTTCTTATAAGGGCCGTTCTTCAGGCGCTCTGCCACGATGGCATCGGCGGCAGGAGTTCCCATTCCCTTGATGGCGGAGAGTCCGAAGCGTATCTCGCCATGCTCGTTCACACCGAAGGCACGGTAACTCTCGTTTACATCCGGTCCCAGGGTCTTGATGTCCATCGACTGGCACTCCTCCATCAGCTTGGTAATCTCGGTGATCTGCGCAAAGCGGCGGGTCATCAGCGCTGCCATGTATTCGGCTGGATAGTGCGCCTTGAGATAGGCAGTCTGATAGGCTACCCACGAATAGCAGGTGGCGTGCGACTTGTTGAAGGCGTAGGATGCAAACTTCTCCCAGTCGCCCCAGATCTTCTCGAGCACAGCCGGATCGTGGCCGTTCTCCTGTCCCTGCTTGATGAACTTCGGCTTCATCGCATCTACGATAGCCTTCTTCTTCTTACCCATCGCCTTACGGAGGGCATCCGACTCGCCTCGGGTGAAGCTTGCCAGCTGGCGGGAAAGGAGCATCACCTGCTCCTGATACACCGTGATGCCGTAGGTATCCTTGAGGTATTTCTCCATGCAGGGGATATCATAGGTGATGGCCTGCTGACCGTTCTTACGGGCGATGAAGTCAGGAATGTAATCCATAGGTCCCGGACGGTAGAGAGCGTTCATGGCGATGAGGTCCTCGAAAACCGTAGGCTTCAGCTCGCGGAGATACTTCTGCATACCCGGCGACTCAAACTGGAAGGTTCCGATGGTCTGGCCGCGCTGGTAGAGCTGATAGGTAAGCTCATCATCGATAGGGATGGTATCGAGGTCAACGATATCGCCCGTGGTCTGCTTGATAACCTTGCATGCCTCCTTCATCTCGGAGAGGGTCTTCAGACCCAGGAAGTCCATCTTGATGAGTCCGGTAGTCTCGATCACGTGACCGTCGTACTGGGTTACTGCCGTCTTCAGTCCCGGGAAATCAGGGTCATCGGCGGTAGATACAGGCACCCAGTTGCTGATAGGGTCGCGGCAGATGATGAATCCGCAGGCATGGATACCCGTGCCGCGGATGGTACCCTCGAGCATGCGGGCATACTTGATGGTATTGCTCTCGCGGGGGTCGCTGGAGTATTCTGCCTCCTTCAGCTCCGGGGTATATTTGATGGCATTGGTAAGATTCATCTTCGCACCATCGGGCAGACGGTCGGGAATCGCCTTGCAGAGTGCATTCGCCTTGTCCAAAGGCAGCTTCTCTACGCGCGCCACATCCTTGATAGAGTTCTTGGTGGCCATCGAACCGTATGTAATAATGTGGGCACAGTTCTCGTGACCGTACTTATCCATTACCCAGCGCAATACCTTGCCTCGACCGTCGTCATCGAAGTCGGTATCGATATCAGGCAGGTTCACACGGTCTGGGTTCAGGAAACGCTCAAACAGCAAGTCGTACTTCAAAGGGTCTATCTTGGTGATTCCCAAGCAATATGCCACTACGGAACCTGCCGCTGATCCACGGCCCGGACCCACCATTACGCCCAGCTCTTCGCGTGCCGCCTTGATGAAGTCGGACACAATGAGGAAGTAGCCTGGGAAACCCATGGTCTTCATCACGTGAAGCTCGAAGTTCACGTGCTCATCCACATTCTCGGGCAGCGGATCGCCATATAGCTTCCTGGCTCCCTCGTAGGCGAGGTGACGCAGGTATTCTGCCTCAAACTTGATGCGGTATATCTTGTCGTAGCCGCCCAGACGGTCGATTACCTTCTGACCTTCCTCGGGCGGCAGCTGGTTTTCTCCGTTCTCATCAGAAGTAAACTCCTTGTAGAGGTCTGCTTCCGACACCTTCTGGCGCAGCTGCTCCTCGGTACCGAAACTCTCCGGAATGGGGAAGAACGGCATGATAGGACCATGGTCGATGCTGTAGATCTCTACCTTATCCAACACCTCAATGGTATTCGAGAGCGCCTCGGGCACATCAGCGAACACTTCGTTCATCTCCTCGCGGGTCTTGAACCACTCCTGCTTGGAGTAGCGCATACGGTTGGGATCGTCCAGATCCTTGCCGGTGGCGATGCAGAGCAGATGGTCGTGCGCCTCGGCTGTCTCCTTGTCCTCGAAGTGGCAGTCGTTGGTGCACACGAGCTTGATGCCGTATTCCTTGGCAAACTCGATGAGCACCTTATTCGCCTTCTGCTGCAGTTCGTATGCCTCGCGGTTGGCGAGCAGACTCGGATCATCGGGCACCTTGTGGCGCTGCAGCTCCAGGTAATAGTCATCGCCGAAGAGGTTGTGATACCACTCGCATGCCTCACGGGCTCCGGCGATATCGCCCTTCAGAATCTTGGCTGGCACCTCGCCGGCGATACATGCCGAGCAGACGATGAGGTCTTCGTGATACTTCTCCAGGTCGGCACGGTCGGTTCGAGGGCGCATGTAGTATCCATCCACCCACGAATTACTCACCAGCCTGATGAGGTTCTTGTATCCGTTATAGTTCTTGGCGAGCACGATGAGGTGGTAACCACTCATATCACCCTTGTCCTTCTCGCGGTCGCCCTTGGTGCGTCGTGCCACATACATCTCGCAACCGATGATGGGCTTAAAGGGTTCGAGCCCCTCCTTCTTCCTGTCTTTGTTGACCTTTCCACAATAGTCAACCAGCTCCTTGATGCCGAACATCACACCATGATCGGTTACTGCCATACCCTTCATGCCATCCTTGATAGCCTTGTCCACCAGACGTGGAATCTTGGACTGGCCATCGAGGATGGAATACTGTGTATGGACATGTAAATGAACAAAATCTTCCATTTTTTGCGTTAAAATTCGTAATTTGAGAACAAAGTTACTGCTAAAAGTTGATATTGCCAAAAAAATGGGAGAAAAATTTGCAAAAACCATAAAAATGCCGTACCTTTGCACCAGAAACAAAAACGTAAACCTTTCTCATGGGACAAAAAATAAAGAAACTAAAAAAGATAAGAATTCACCGTGAAGGCACCGACCAGCTGGTGTTCGGCGGTATAGCACTGGTGGCTGTCGCAGCAGTACTGTGGATGGCCTTTGACAACAAGATACCTTTCTGGGCATTCCTTGTGGTCTTCGGTGTGGTATATGGTATCGTGCTCAACTTCTACCGATGCCCGATCAGATTCCTGAACGTGGAAGATACCGAGAAACTCGTGGTAGCTCCTGCCGACGGCAAGATCGTGGTGATAGAGGAAGTGGAGAATGCACCTTACTTTAACGATAAGCGACTGATGATTTCCATCTTCATGAGTCTCTGGAACGTACATGCCAACTGGTTTCCGGTGGATGGCAAGGTGAAGTTCGTGAAGCACGAGGACGGAAAGTTCATGAAGCTTGGCTGCCTAAGGCGAGCGAGGAGAACGAGCACGCCGACATAATGATCACTACCCCAGAGGGCGTGGATGTATTGTGCCGACAGATTGCCGGTGCCGTAGCCCGCCGCATCGTAACCTATGCCAAGGAGGGAGAAGAGTGCTACATCGATGAGCATCTCGGATTCATCAAACTGGGTTCACGAGTGGATGTGTATCTGCCTCTCGGCACGGAAGTATGCGTGAAGATGGGACAGTCAACCACAGGTGATCAGACAATCATTGCAAAACTGAAATAAGAAAATGAGTATTAAGAAGCATATTCCAAACACGATTACCTGCTGCAACCTTATCTCAGGCTGCATCGCTACATCGTTTGCCTTCGGAGGAAATTCCGAAATGGCACTGTTGTGGATTATCATTGGAGCTGTTTTTGACTTTTTCGATGGCATGAGCGCCCGTTTGCTGCATGTTTCATCGCCTATTGGCAAGGAGCTGGACTCGCTTGCCGACGATGTGACCTTTGGTGTGGCACCCGCCACCATCGTATTCTCACAACTCTATGTAATGGAGTATCCAGAGTTTCTGGAGCCTTTGCGCCCCTGGTTGCCATACGTAGCCTTCATCATCGCAGCTTTCTCTGCCCTGAGACTGGCGAAGTTCAACCTGGATGAGCGCCAGACCACCTCTTTCATAGGCGTACCTACCCCAGCCAATGCGCTGTTCTGGGGATCGCTGGTAGTAAGCAGTCCTGACTGGATTACCAACCAGAGCTGGTCGGTATATCTCGTGCTGGCGCTGATTTTCATCACCAGCTTCCTGCTGGTATGCGAGTTGCCGTTGTTCGCCCTGAAGTTCAAGCAATGGTCGTTCAAGGGTAATGAGGTGAAGTATTGCTTTGCCGGTTTTGCCATCGCCGTTCTTGCGGTATCTGTGGCTGCCGAAGGAGCAAGAGGATTCCTGGAGGGATGGTGGCCTATCATCCTGATGTACATCCTTCTCTCCTGGATGATGTTTCTGAAGAAAAAATAAAAATATAGGTTTTGTCATTTCCTTTTCAAGGAAAGGCGTTAATTGTTAGTATAGGCATCAGCTTTCTAACAAAGATAAAAAGATTAAGGAATAACAAAGGCTTACTTCCGGCGGGAAGTAAGCCTTATCTTTTTTATATGATCTCTGATGATTAGTTGTGTACGAGTGTACCAATCTCCTCACCTTCCATCACCTTCTTCAGGTTGCCTACTACATCCATATTGAATACGTAGATAGGAAGGTCGTTCTCCTTGCACATGGTAGTAGCCGTGAGGTCCATCACCTTCAAGCCCTTGGTGTAGATTTCATCGTAGGTGATATCCTTGAACTTGGTAGCGGTAGGATCCTTCTCAGGGTCGGCGGTATAGATGCCGTCCACACGGGTACCCTTGAGCATCACGTCTGCCTCAATCTCGATACCACGTAGAGAAGAACCGGTATCGGTAGTGAAATATGGGCTTCCTGTA
This sequence comes from Prevotella sp. AM34-19LB, assembly GCF_003468525.1. NCBI lineage: Bacteria > Pseudomonadati > Bacteroidota > Bacteroidia > Bacteroidales > Prevotellaceae > Prevotella > Prevotella sp. AM34-19LB. The sequence continues at coordinate 86,801 of NZ_QSIG01000004.1, forward strand.
CCTGCAGAGAAGATGCAGATGTAGCCGTCTTCCATTGCCTCGATTGCCTTCCACTTGGTGTAGAACTCACCGATAGGCTCCATGCGGATAGCTGTAAGCACCTTGTTCTTCACGCCCAGTGCACCGAGGGCACTGCTCAGGGCGAGAGAGTTGATGACGGTGGCACACATGCCCATCTGGTCGCCCTTCACACGGTCGAATCCCTTCTGGCTTCCGCTCAATCCACGGAAAATGTTACCACCACCGATCACGATACCGATCTGTACGCCCATCTCGTGAACTTCCTTAATCTGCTTAGCATAATCACTCAAGCGCTCAGGGTCGATGCCGAAGCTCTGCTTGCCCATCAGGCTCTCACCGCTCAACTTCAAAAGAATTCTTTTAAACTTTGCCATAAATATCTTGTTTAATGTTTATTGTTTCATATTTGCTGAAGGAATCAGGAACCTGATTTCGCCGAAGGCATACGACCGGATCATTCCTTTCCTGTCGTGAAGGATGAGATGGCCGTCATCTTCCACCTCTACGAAGGCACCCTCGAATTTGCCGTCGGCATCCTCGTACCAGTGGAATCCCTTACGGCGGTAGAGCGAGAGATGATAGATGCCCGAAACATCCATATAGTCGGCACGGCGGAGCAGTTCATAATACTTTCTGAATGCCTCGATGATCTTCTGCAGCACCTCTTCCCTATCCACCTCGTGACCCAGAATCTGAGCCAGGGATACCGGATTGGGCGCATCGCTGTGGAACTCGGTCTGATTGATGTTCACCCCGGTACCGAAGATGCATCGCTTGATGCCCTTGGAATCGACAGAGGTTTCTATCAGCGTGCCGCTGATCTTCCTGTCGTTCCAATATACATCGTTCGGCCATTTCAGCGTAATGCCGTCGGTATAGGTATCCAGGGCATCCTTGACGGCTAGGGCTCCTGCCTCAGAGAGCAGGAACTGCTGGCGTACGGGCACCCAGGTAGGAGTCATCAGCAAACTGAACAGGAGGTTCTTGCCCGGTTCGCTCTCCCAGGTATGCGTGCCCTGTCCCCTGCCTGCCGTCTGATAATCGGCTACAGCCACGATGAGCGTATCATCCTCGCAGGCTTTCATTCCCTTCAGGAAGGTATTCGTAGAATCCACTTCCTGCATTCTTATGATCTTTGTTTCCATTTTCACCTTATTATATATATGTAAGCATCTGCCTCAAAGGATGAGCATCGGATTGAAGGCATCCTTGAGATGCTGCAGACTCTTCACCTGATGAGCGCATCCCACGATGGAGATGACATCGAAGCGCAACTCTTTGTCCACCTGGCATTCCTTGACATAGGCATTAGCAGCTATGGCAAGATTCCTCATCTTGCCGGGGGTAACAGCCTCTTCGGGCTGCTGGTATTCCTCGCCGGTGCGGGTCTTCACCTCTACCACCACCAGGGTGTTGCCATCGGGCGTATAGGCAAGGATATCCAGGTCGCGGCGGCCTAGCCTCCAGTCACGATCTATGATGGTATAGCCCTCATCTTCCAAATAGAGCGCAGCCTCATCTTCTCCCCATTTGCCCAAATCATTATGTTCAGCCATAGATTATTCTCTTTAGTTTACCTCTGGCGGCATCATTTTCCGCCCAAAAGGCACTATTACTATGCAAAAATAATACTTTTCTTTCATCCATCAAAGTTTTTTATGTATTTTTGCACAAAAATAGAAAAAGAGAAATCATAAAGAATGGAAATATGGAAGACAATCTGAAAAAAGACGAAGAATATATGCGCCGTGCGCTGATGGAGGCGCAAGCAGCATTCGACGAAGACGAGATTCCGGTAGGTGCCGTCATCGTTTGCAGGGACCGCATCATCTCGAGAGCCCACAATCTTACAGAGATGCTTACCGATGTTACCGCCCATGCCGAGATGCAGGCGATTACATCCGGAGCGAACATGCTGGGCGGAAAATACCTGAAAGACTGTACCCTCTATGTCACCGTAGAGCCGTGCGTAATGTGCGCCGGAGCCTTGGGATGGTCGCAGATCAGCCGTGTGGTGTATGGTGCCGGAGATGAAAAAAGGGGCTATACAAAATATGCGCCCGATGCACTGCATCCTAAGACAACAGTTACATCGGGCGTATTGGAAGATGAGTGCCGTGCACTCATGCAGGATTTCTTTCAGAGAAAGAGATAATCATTACTTCACGAGAACAACCAGGTACTTGCTGGTGCTCCAGAAAATCTGAGAGTTGGTGATGCGGAGCGTATATTGCTTGTTGGCATCACGAACCAGAGTATAAGAGCTTGAAGGATGAGTAGTGAGCAACTTGGCTGACTTAGAATAAAGCTTGATCTCAGAAACCTCACGGATATCTACCTTTGTAAAGTAGCTCTTGTTGAAGTTACCGGTCATAACCTTGCCATTCTCCATGATGTGCTGGTTCTTCAGCTCCTTCTTGGTACCGAATACATACCATGCTGTGTTGAGCTGCTTATCCTGAGCATTGATCACCTCAGTCTTCTTACTGCTTTCCTTGGTAAGGTTGCTGGTCTTGGTGTTCAAGTTGTTGATAGTCTCATCAAGAGCTGCAATGTGGATATCCTTGCTATCCAACTCCTCACGGAGTGCCTGGAGCTGCTTCTCCTTCTCAACCAGCTGCTTCTGCAGGTTCTCGATGGTCTTCTTGAGCTGGTCGCCCTGGATAGAGCTGTTAGCCAACTGCTTCTGCAACTTGGCGAGGAGCTCCTTGTTCTGCTTCATGCGAGTAGCGATGAACTGCACATCCTCCTTGAGTTTCTGTCTCTTGGTGGCACCCTCGCCATTCTTCAAGAGCACCACGCGGTTCTCAGCCTCATTGATCTGGTTGAGACCATCCTCAATCTCATTCAGAGTACCCAGCATATCATTCAGTTCGCTATCCTTCTGCGCAATGATGCTGTTGAGCGAATCTGATTGAGCCGCATTGTTAGCGGCATTGTTCTTGCCGTCGTTACATCCTGTTAAAACAAAGGCTGCGAGGCACGCCATCATTAATAGCTTTTTCATAATCCTTCTCCTTTTTGTTAATTTTATGATTAATACTTTATTTATTTATTATTCTTACGCTCTTCGCGTCGCTTTTCCTTCAATTCCTCCTTCAGCTGCTTGGGATCCTTACCCGCCAGCACGATGACGAACTCGCCGCGCGGTTCCGTCTCCAGGAAGTGGGCGATTACCTCGGCAAGGCTTCCACGCACACTTTCCTCGTGCAGCTTCGAGATTTCACGGCAGCAGCTCACCTGTCTGTCCTCTCCAAAGACCTCGGCAAACTGCTGCAAGGTCTTCACCACTCTATAGGGTGACTCGTAGAAGATCATGGTGCGCACCTCATCCTTGAGTGATTCCAGATAGGTTTGTCTGCCCTTCTTCTGCGGGATGAATCCCTCGAAGCAGAATCTGTCGCAAGGTAATCCGGACGACACGATGGCTGGGATGCAAGCCGTAGGTCCCGGAAGGGTCTGCACGGTGATGCCTGCTTTCGCAGCCTCACGAGCCAGATAGAAACCAGGGTCGCTGATGCCTGGGGTTCCTGCATCACTGATCAAGGCGATGGTCTCACCAGCCTTCAATCGCTCTACGATGCCAGCCGATGTGCCATGCTCATTAAACTTATGATGCGCCACTAATCGATTTTTAATATCGAAATGCTTAAGCAGGACGCTCGATGTACGAGTGTCCTCAGCGAGCACCATATCTGCCTCTTTCAAGACCCGGATGGCTCGCATTGTCATGTCCTCCATATTGCCTACTGGAGTCGGTACGATATATAATATGCCCATAAGTGGGTACAAATGTAGTTAATTAATCTTTCATAGCAAAAAAAAACTGCGTATCTTTGCATTTTTTAAAACCTTATTAGTAATTTTGTCCCCGAAATGACTGAAATACTGAATGGGGAGGCACACCGTCCCGGAAGAATTGAAGTGGTGTGCGGATCGATGTTCTCCGGAAAAACCGAGGAACTGATCCGAAGAATGAAGCGTGCCAACTTCGCCAGGCAGAAGGTGGAAATCTTCAAGCCGGCGATAGATACACGCTACTCCGAAGACAATGTAGTGAGCCATGACCAGAATTCTATCCGATCTACTCCTATTGAATCTTCCGGATCGATATTGCTATTGGCTTCGGATATCGACGTGGTCGGTATCGACGAGGCTCAGTTCCTGGACAATGGATTGGTGGAAGTCTGCAACGAACTCGCCAACCGCGGCGTACGCGTCATCGTGGCGGGGCTGGATATGGATTTCAAGGGCGTTCCCTTCGGTCCGATTCCTGCGCTATGTGCCATCGCCGACGAGGTGACCAAGGTGCACGCCATCTGCGTGAAGTGCGGTGCACTGGCATACGTTAGCCATCGACTGGTAGCTAACGACAAGCGCGTGCTCCTGGGTGAGCAGGATGAATACGAGCCGCTCTGCAGAGACTGCTACCAGAAAGCCATCAACCAGGAGAAATAGAAGAAAGTATCAAAATTCAAAGTTCAAGGTAAATGAGTAAGGAGATTACATTCGATAAGTTCATCAGATGGGCTGGTATCGTTACCCTCGTCATTGCAGTACTCTACATCACCAACTATCTGAGTGAGGTACTGCTCCCTTTCTTTATAGCATGGTTTTTCGCATACCTGCTCTATCCCGTCGTGAAGTTCATCGAGAATAAACTCCATGTCAAGGTTCGTGCCATCTCCATTCTTCTGGCAATGGGAGCTGCGATTGCCATCGTGGGTGGTGTCATCTGGCTCATCATCCCACCGATGATCGACCAGTTTGATAAACTGGGAGAAGTGTTGACCCGATGGGTTCACCAAACTACCCATACCAACAATCTCACGATGCTGATCAAGGAGTGGCTGCAGGACAACCAGACCACCATAGAACGATTCTTGAAGAGCAAGGACTTCAGCGATACCCTGAAGACCACGATGCCGAAGGTTTTCTCTGTAGTGAGCCAGACGGCAACCGTGCTGATGAGTATCGTGGCATCCATGATTACCTTATTATATATGTTCTTCATCCTGCTTGATTACGAAACCCTGACTGCCAACTGGGTGCGCATCTTCCCGAAGAAGAACCGTCCGTTCTGGTCGGCACTGATGAAGGATGTAGAACGCGAGCTCAACAACTATATCCGAGGTCAGGGAATGGTGGCGCTCTGTATGGGCATCATGTTCTGCATCGGCTTCACCATCATCGGTTTCCCGATGGCGATAGGCTTGGGCATTCTGATCGGCATTATGGACCTGGTACCGTATCTTCATACCTTTGCCCTCATTCCTACGGCCTTCCTGGCAATGCTCAAGGCGGCAGATACGGGACAGAACTTCTGGGTAGTCTTCGGACTGGCGGTATTGGTATTCTGCGTGGTGCAGGTGATTACGGATATGGTGATAACGCCGAAGATTATGGGCAAGGCGATGGGCTTGAACCCAGCCATCCTACTTCTGAGTCTTTCGATATGGGGCGCTCTGCTGGGCTTCCTGGGCTTGATTGTAGCCCTTCCGCTCACCACCCTTCTCATAGCTTATTGGCAGCGGTATGTAACGAGAGAAAAGCCGCAATATGAAGAGGATTTAGGGCAGGAACCACCGGAAATAGCCTCTGAAACGGGCAAAATTGAAGAAAAACAATAAAAAAACGACTAAATATTTGGTGATTTCAAAAAATAGTAGTACCTTTGCACTCGCTTTTAAACATAAGATTAGAGATTGACTCGCTAGCTCAGCAGGTAGAGCACAACACTTTTAATGTTGGGGTCATGGGTTCGAGCCCCATGCGAGTCACAATCTCTGAAAAGGACTTTCCACTAAGGGAAGTCCTTTTTTCGTATATGGTTCGGGCAATTGAAAGGGAAAAAGCTTTAAAAGCTGCGGGAAAAGAATTCCTTTAACTCTCATTAACTAAAAACAGATGCAAGATTCTTGCTTTTCTGCGTTTTATATAATGGAATTTAGGGCAAAAATGCCCTAGGACACTCAAAGGTGCCGGAAAGATTCCCCCCATAGAAACAAAAAAATAGAATAACATAAGACAAAAATAACAAAAGACAAAATAAAATTTCATAAGACAATGAAGAAAATTACATTATTCTCAATTCTGGCTGTACTCTTTGCAGCTATGTCATTCACCTCTTGTAACACAGGCGGTGACAGCGGTATCCAGCTTCCAACCAAGCAGGAAGCATATCAGATGATGTTGCAGGTAGGCGGTACTCACCAGTGCGGTATCCTCTTCCCTGCTGATAAAAACAACAATATCCAGGAGAAGGACAGTTTTGTTACCAGCATCTCTATCAATCCTTCTGACAGTACTTACCGTATCAGCAACTTCCCTGTTAAGTTTTTGGCTAAGTATGTAAAGAACGAGAAATACAGCAAGTTGATTTCAGAAGTACCAAATCAGATTTTGTCTGGAAAGCTTCACTCTCTGGACGCAACAACCCCATTCTTCTATACACAAACATACAACATCACTTTCAAGGATGAGCAGAACAACAATTATACTTTGGCATTCTATGCTCTCAATGGATATGCTGCTGCAGGATTTGACAAGAGCAAACAGAATTTCCTGCTCTATCTCACACCAGGCGCTATCTATAATGGCACAGAAATGGTGAATGATGTATTCAAGACAACTGTAGGCACATACGGTTCTATACCATACACTATGCTTCTGACATTCAAGAGATAAAAGAATCACCCTGTGATTCTAATTCTAAAACAAGAAATTAAGTTAATACTCTTTTAAATACAAACAACTTACAAATATATGGTCTGAATTTATCACTCAGCGTGAAAACTACATAAAAGGCGCGACAGCTCTCTGCTATCGCGCCACTTTTTTTTATTCTATATTTCAGTATGTTCTATATTTCAGTATCCTAATCTTTCTTCCAGAGCTTGCTCATATCCTCCAGACTCTTGCCCTTGGTTTCAGGTACCAGCTTCCATACGAAGATGGCTGCAACGATACAGATGGCACCATACAGGCCATAAGTAAACCAATGACCGAAATCATCGCCCGGAGTAAGGTGCATATTAAACATCGGTACGAAGGTAGAGCTGACGATGAAGTTGAATATCCACTGGAAAGCTACGGCAATCGCCACAGCCGCACCACGGATGGTATTCGGGAAAAGCTCGGCAATAAGCACCCAGGCAATAGGTCCCCAGGAGAACATAAAGCTGGCACTATATACCATGATACTCAGCATAGTAACCGTACTCAAGGCTTCATTACCAAAGGTCAAGGCTACGCCCAAGGCACCTACTGCCATGCCGATGGAACCGAAGATAAGCAATGGCTTGCGACCCAGCTTCTCCACCGTAAAGACGGCTACCAGCGTAAACGAGATATTCACAATACCCATAATGACGGTCTGAACCATCGGATTGCCCATACCCATATCCTGGAAGATACGAGGCGCATAATAGAGCACCGCATTGATACCCACAGCCTGCTGGAATACAGAAAGCATCACGCCCACAAAGATACACATAAAACCATAAGAGAAGAGCTTCTCGGTCTTCACGGTAACCGTATTCTTGATATCGTGGATAATCTCACGTGCCTTCTCTGAACCATTGATCTTGGCAAGCACGGCGTATGCCTTCTCATCCTGTCCGATCATCACGAGATAACGAGGGGTCTCTGGTACGAAGCAGATAAGGAAGGTGAACAGTCCTGCCGGAACCATCTCGCTGCCAAACATATATCTCCAGCCCGTCTCAATGGTCCACTGTGCATCCACCATATTGGCAATGGCACCCGCAGCATCATAGATAGGATTGGCATGGGAACCCATAATGATGAAATTGACGAAGTAAACCACCAGCTGACCGAAGATGATGGCAAACTGATTGCAGCTCACCAACATACCGCGCACATTACTCGGAGCGATTTCACCTATATACATTGGGCAGATGGCTGAAGCCATACCTACACCGATACCACCCAGCACACGATAGAAATTGAACACCACCAGCAACGTCCAGTCGGCATGCCCCTGAGGAAGGAGATAGGTTTCCGGTTCCATGGATCCCCAGGCAGACAGGAAGAAGCAGACACCCGCAAAGATGAGCGAGCGCTTGCGACCCAGCCTGCTGGCGAAAAGACCAGAAAGCGAGCTACCGATGATACATCCGATGAGCGCACTGGAAGAAGTGAATCCGTGCATCACATCGGTGTATTCGAAATCACCTGCACCCTTGAAGAATGCCTGCAAACCCTTCTCGGCGCCTGATATCACTGCAGTATCGTAACCGAAAAGCAAGCCACCCAATACGGCGACCATCACAATCGAGAAAAGATAGGCCTTAGAGCCCGTTTGTTGTTGTTCCATTTTACTTTAGGTTATTTTTTAATCTGTTTATTTTTATTTTTTATCTGTCTATTATAAAATAATACGCATATTCTGCACTTTTCCCCTATTTTTTTGTAAATTTGCAACCAAAATAAGAGAACATAGATATCACGTAATATGAACATCGCAGAATTCTTACATCAGAAGGGCGACAAAAGAGGCTTCTCTTTCGAGGTTTTGCCACCTCTCAAGGGTAATGGCACTGCGGCTCTCTTCCGCACCATCGACAGCCTCAAGGACTTCGACCCACGGTTTATCAACATTACCACACACCACAGCGAGTATGTTTACAAGGAACTGGAAAATGGTCTCCTCACTCGTCAGCGTGTGCGTCGCCGCCCTGGCACCGTTGCCATCGCAGGCGCAATCCAGAACAAGTACGACATCCCTGTCATCCCTCACGTCATCTGTAGCGGTGCCACGAGGGAAGACATCGAATACGAATTGCTCGATCTCCAGTTTCTGGGCATCAGCAATATCCTTGTACTAAGAGGCGACAAGGCGAAGGAAGACCGACAGTTTACACCAACTGAAAACGGCCATACCAATGCCACCGACCTGCTGGAGCAAGTAAACCAGTTTAACGACGGTTTCTTCTTCGACGGCACCCCGATCAAGCATCCGGATGATAAATTCTGCTGTGGCGTAGCCTGCTATCCGGAGAAGCACGAAGAGGCTCCCAATCTAGAGATGGACATGCAGCATCTCCTGGAGAAGCAGCAGTTGGGCGCTGACTATGCCATCACCCAGCTCTTCTACGACAACGAGAAATTCTATGCTTTCGTAGAGAAGGCTCGCCAGATGGGCATCACCATCCCTATCATTCCGGCACTGAAGCCATTCGCCAAGCTGAGTCAGCTCACCATAGTACCAAAGACCTTCCATTGTGACATCCCAGAAGCACTGGCGCAGGAGGTTTTGAAGTGCAAGAGCGATGAAGATGCCAAGCACTCGGTATCGAGTGGACGACAGCCAGGTGAAAGATCTCTTCGATCACGGATACAATCATATCCATTTCTTCACCGTTTCGGCGGTGGATAGCGTGAAACAGATAGCTAAAATTTTATTTTAAAGTTCAAAGTTCAATGTTAAATAGTGAAGTGATAGGTCAGCAAGATATATGGAACCGTCTGATGGAGATGGTTCAGGAGAATCGTGTGCCTCATGCACTGATGTTCTGCGGTCCACAAGGTTGTGGAAAACTGGCAGTGTCACTGGCTTTTGCCAGTTATCTGCTGGGCGATTCCCCGATGCTGAGAAAATGGGAGCATCCCGACCTGCACTTCACCTTCCCTACCATCAAGACATCTGAGATGAGCGGCGACCATACTCCCGTAAGTCTCGACTTTATGAAAGAATGGCGTGAGATGCTCCTCCAGGAAGGTCCGTATGTGCTGATCGGCGACTGGATGCAGCGCATGGGCAAAACCGATGCCGACTTCAACAAGCAGGCTATCATCACCGCCGATGAGACCGACAATCTTTCGAGAGAGCTGAGCATGATGTCGAGTCAGGGCGGATACAAAATCAGCCTGATATGGTTACCGGAGAGAATGAACCTCACGAGCGCCAACAAGATATTGAAACTGCTGGAAGAGCCGCCTCATCAGACACTCTTCCTCCTGGTAAGCGAGCAGCCGGAACTCCTGCTCGAAACCATCAGAAGCCGTGCACAGCGTATCGACCTGAAGAAGATGAAACTTCCGAGATAGAGAAAGCTCTCATTGAGCGAAGAGCGCTGGATGCAGAATCAGCCCACCGAATCGCCCGAATCGCCAACGGCAACTGGAACCATGCACTGGAAGAGCTGGACTCTGGCAATGAAAACCGCCAGCATCTGGATATGTTCATCATGCTGATGCGCCTCTCCTATATGCGCAACATCCACGACCTGAAGAAGTGGAGCGAGGTGGTTGCCACCTTCGGCAGAGAGAAGCAGAAGCGAATGCTCGATTACTTCATGCACATGCTGAGGGAGAGTTTCATGTATAATTTCCGCCAGCCGGAACTCAGTTATATGACACTGGAGGAGGAGAATTTCGCCAGGAACTTCGCCCGATTCATCAACGAGGCGAATATCATCGACATCTCCAATCTCTTCGAGGAAAGCAAGCGATTCATCGCACAGAATGCCAACCCGAAAATCGTATTCTTCGACCTGGCGCTGAAGAATATCGTTCTGCTCATCAGAAAATGATGGGAAAGCAACAGAGAATCCCAGGCGCCATACGCTCTGGGGGTACAAAGTAGAAAACATGACGCCTGGTAAGGGCAAAAGCATCATATACATTATATATATTTAATAACAATAAATAGAATACATCATATATATTTAATAACAATAAAAAGAATACATCGTGGATTATAAAAATATGAAATTCAGAATGTGGAATGGCTGCGATAGAGGTCTGTGCTGCAAGGCTGTGGGTCGTCAGGACCGACAGCTCAACACATACGACTGGCTAGCCGACGTGCCGGGAAACGCTGAGAGCACCGACCTGGTGGAAGTGCAATTTAAAAATACCCGAAAGGGATATTATCACAATGTCAACAACCTCGACCTCAAGAAGGGCGACATCGTGGCTGTAGAGGCTAACCCGGGTCACGACGTGGGTGTAGTAACATTAACCGGCCGACTGGTAAAGCTGCAGATCAAGAAGGCAAACCTCAAGTCGCAGGATGACATCAAGCGCATCTACCGACTTGCCAAGCAGGTGGACCTCGACAAGGCAAAGGAAGCCAAGAGCCGCGAACACGACACCATGATCCAGAGCCGACAGATAGCCAAAGACCTGGGCCTGAAGATGAAAATCGGTGACGTGGAGTATCAGGGAGATGGCAACAAGGCTATCTTCTACTATATCGCTGATGAGCGTGTTGATTTCCGCCAGCTCATCAAGGTGCTTGCCGATACCTTCCATGTCCGTATCGAGATGAAACAGATTGGTGCACGCCAGGAGGCTGGCCGTATCGGCGGTACAGGTCCTTGCGGCAGAGAGCTCTGCTGCGCTACCTGGATGAAGAACTTCGTAAGTGTGAGCACCAATGCTGCACGCTATCAGGACATCTCGCTCAATCCTCAGAAGCTGGCAGGTATGTGCGCCAAACTGAAGTGCTGCCTCAACTACGAGGTAGATAACTATGTAGAGGCAAGCAGAAAGATGCCACCTAAGGATGCCGTGCTTCAGACTGCCGATGGCGAGTTCCATCAGTTCAAGGTAGATATCCTTGCCGGACTCATCACCTACTCTTCTGACAAGAACCTGGCTTCCAACCTGGAGACCATCACAGCAGAACGTGCCAAGGAAATCATCGAGATGAACAAGCAGGGCGAGAAACCGCTCAGTCTGATGGAGAATGGCAAGGTGAAGGAAACTTCCAAGAGCATCGACTTGCTCAATGAGTCTGATCTCAGCCGATTTGACAAGACGAAGAAAAAGAAGAAGAACAAGAACCGCAATGCGAACCGCCCTGAAAAGGGAGACAACCGTCAGCCAAACGGCAATCGTCCGGAAAAGAACGAGAACCGCCAGCCAAACGGCAATAACCGCAACAGGGATAATAGAAACAAGGGACCTCGCCAGCAGGGAAACAGACCTCAGCAAGGCAATAACAACAAGCCAAAGCAGGCAAACAACAAGCCTCAGCAGAGCGAGAACAACAAGCCACAGGAGGACAAGAAGTAAAAATGAAAAGACTGATTCATTTCGTTTTCATACTGGTGGCAACCATTGCCTTCAGCGCTTGCAATCATGCCAAGGTATATGATGAATATGCCCACACACCGATTGCAGGATGGGAGAAGAACGATACCCTATCGTTCGAAATCCCTCCGATGGCTGCCACCGGCTATTATCGGCAGAGTCTGGGTCTGAGAACCACGGGTGCCTATCCGTTTACGGCATTGACACTCATCGTGAACCAGACCATCTACCCTGCCAACAAGGGCAAGCGTATAGAGAAGACTGATACCGTACTCTGCCAGCTCATCAACCAGCATGGTGAGAACAAGGGACAGGGCATCAGCTACTATCAGTACAACTTCCCTATCAATATCTATAAGATAAACAGAGGCGATTCCATCCATATCGCCATCCGCCACGATATGAAGCGAGAAATTCTTCCGGGTGTAAGCGACATCGGAGTGAAAATAACGAAAAATGACCAATGAGACGTATCTCACTGGTCATTTTTTTTATGCTGTAAAATCTGCTTCCAATATGGAATAGCCTACTTCTTATGCCTTAAAGCTAGCTTCTCACCAGGTTTCTTCCGGCATCAATACGCAGGAAGATGAAAAGCAGGATGGTAAAGCCCCAGAGCGAACTACCTCCATAACTGAAGAATGGAAGCGGAATACCGATTACCGGCGTCAGTCCCAGCACCATTCCCACATTAATAAACAGGTGGAACAGGAATACCGAAAGCACACAGTAGCCGTATATTCGCCCGAACTTGAAAGGTTGTCGCTCCGCCAGATGTATCAACCTCAATATCAACATCAGGAAGAGCAGTAGCACGCCTGCCGAACCCAGGAATCCTTCCTCCTCTCCTACCGTACAGAAAATGAAGTCGGTATCCTGCTCAGGCACGAACTTCAACTTGGTCTGGGTTCCGTTTAGGAATCCCTTTCCCTGCAAGCCACCCGAACCGATGGCTATTTCACTCTGATGCACATTATATCCGGCACCCGCCAGGTCTTCATCCAATCCCAGCAGCACATTGATACGCACTCGCTGGTGAGGTTCCATCACGTTGTTCAGCACGTAATCGGCACTGTAGAAGAAGGCTATACTTCCCATTGCGAAAATCGAAATCAGGAAATAGTTGCGGAAGCGGGTTCTCAAACCGTGATACACCAGGAATCCGATCATCACCGCACAGAGCAGCAGCTGCACCCATACGATGTCAAACGGAATGATGTAGGTGGAGAAGAGCGCAAAAATGAGCGTGATGCCCACTGAGTAGCACAGGATGATGAGAGCATACTTCCTGTTGCCCGTATAGCTGTTCACCAGTCCTGCCGTGAAGATCTGCACCAGCAGCAGCACCGTGAACTTTCCCACCGAGGTATAGGTATCCCACATCATCACGTTCTCGTACTTGATACCCACCACAAAGTAAACCACCATCGAGACTCCGGTAAAGAGGATGGCACCCGGCATGCCCTCGCGGTAAAGCATCAGGAAGAAGGCGGAATAAACCAATGCCGAACCCGTCTCGCGCTGTCCCACGATACATATCATAGGCAGAAGAATAATGCCTACAGCCGCCATGAAATGCTTCATCTTATGGATATTGAATCCATAGCTGCACATAAACTTCGCCACAGCCAGCGCCGTAGCAAACTTACCGAATTCGGCAGGCTGCAGTCGCAGCGGTCCCAGCACCAGCCAGGAGTGCGAACCCTTGATGCTATGCGGATTGAATATCGTGGCAAAAAGCAGCAATATCAACACGGCATAGATTACGTAGGCGAAGGTATCGAAAAACCGGTCATCCATCATCAGGATGACGAAGCCCAGCGCGATGGAGGTACCTATCCATATAATCTGCATACCCGAACGGGCACCCAGACTGAAGATATCGTTGTCACCATAGGTATAGCTGGCACCGCAGACACTGATCCAGCCGAAGCAGAGCAATGCCAGATAGATGCCGATGGTCCACCAGTCGAGCGAACGGAGAATACCAGCTGGTTGTTTATTATCTGATTGAGCCATTGTTTTTATTATTCAATGAATTGAAACTGCAGTCTCAGAATAGAAACTGCAATTTTTATTTGAAACTTCAGTATATTATCTGCTACTAGAGCCGTAGGCAATTCTTCGAGCCTGCATCTGGGCAGCCTGACTTTCAGAAGCTGGAGAGAGCTTTCCCTTCAGATACTGCTCCATCATCAAACCACCGATAGGCACACCATAGTCGGCACCCCATCCACCATTCTCCACATACACGGCGATGGCGATTCTTGGATTGTTCATCGGAGCAAAGCCCATGAATACAGAGTGGTCGTGACCACGGTTCTGAGCCGTACCGGTCTTGCCGCAAGGCTCGAAGTCGTAACGGGAGAGCATCTTACAGGTACCCTTCAATGCCGAACTTCTCATACCAGCCACCACATAGTCATAGGCTCTCTTCGAAGCCTTGGTGTAATGACGACGGGTATAGAGCGTATCGAGCGGCTCGCCCTGCACCTTGCGCACTACATGAGGCACATAGTAATAGCCTCGGTTGGCGATGGTTGCACCCAGATTGGCAATCTGCAGAGGAGTAAGGTTCACCTCACCCTGTCCGATAGAGATACTGATAATGGTAAGTCCGTTCCAAGATCCCTTGTAGGCCTTGTCATAGAACTGTGCATTTGGAATCAGACCTCGCTTCTCGCCCGGCAGATCGATGTCCAGCTTATAGCCGAATCCCATACTCACCATATAGTCTTTCCATACGGTCATCGCCTCCTGCACCGAGCCATACTTTTTCTTGTTGCCTATCATGTAATAAAGTCCCCAGCAGAAGTAACCGTTGCAGGAAGTACTGATAGCATCCACCAGTGCAATAGGCGACGGGTGACCATGACATCCCACATGCAGACCTCTGTAAGAGAAACCATGATTACATGGGAAGGCTGTACCCGGAGTGATGATTCCCTCGGTAAGATAGGTCAGCGCCTGGGTAGTCTTGAAGGTAGAACCTGGAGGATACTGACCCATGATACTACGGTTCAGGAGCGGTTTCCAAGGGTTCTGCGACAGCCACTTATGCATCTTTCCTCTATTCTTACCCACCAGTCGGCGCGGATCATAGGTTGGAGAAGAAACCATCGCCAGCACCGACCCGTCCCTTGGGTCGATGGCAACGATACTTCCTATCTTGCCCTGCAACAGTCTTTCGCCCAGCGCCTGGAGGTTGACATCGATACCCAGCGTCAGGTCCTTACCTGCGATAGGTCGCTGGTCGAGCTTTCCGTTCTGATAGCTTCCCTGTATTCTTCCCCGGGCATCACGAAGCATAATCTTCACGCCCTTGGTTCCTCGGAGCTCCTTCTCGTAATGCTTCTCCAGTCCCAGCTTACCGATATAGTCACCCGGCTGATAGTAGTCATCATCCTCGATATCGCTTGGCGAAACCTCACCCACGTCTCCCAGAACATGGGCAGCGTATGGATAGGCATATTCTCTCACACTTCGCTTCTGCACATAGAAGCCCGGGAACCGGAACATCTTCTCCTGGAAGACGCTGAAGTCCTTATCTGAAAGCTGACTCATGAAGAGCTGCTGGGTATATCGCGAGTAACCGGGATTCTTGCTTCTGTCCTTGATGGTCTCCATTCGCTTCTCGAAAGCCTCCTTGGTAATGCCCAGGGAGTTACAGAAGTCCATCGTATCCAGACGTCCCTCCTGCTCCTTCATCACCACCATGATATCATAGGAAGGCGAATTATACACCATCAGCTTGCCGTTTCTGTCGTAGATAGCGCCACGCGAAGGAAACTCTATCTGCTTCAGGAAGGCATTGGAATCGGCATTCTTCTTATAATCCTCGCTCATAATCTGAAGCGTAAAGAGACGAATGGTGTATATGACTACAATTGCTATAGCCACACCACCAATCACATACTTACGCTTATCAAGATTGTAATCCACCATATTATATATATAGCTGAAAATTTTGTTTGATCTTTTACTGTTCTCTGTCTTGCTGCAAGGTTCTATGTCTTGCGGAAGCTCTCCAATGCCATGATGAGCAACATCGTGATGGCTGTACTGCCACCGATGCGGAGAAGCCACTCCATCCAATTAAAGAAATTGAAGGTCTCCAGAGTAAAGAATACCAGATTATAAACAAGCACGATAACCAACGTGTAGAGAATATACGAACCGATACCGATGGTGCGCATGGATGGCTCCAGGTCGTCGGCACTGTCTCTTGGCACGAAGAGTTCGAAAAGATAAGGCTGAAGCAGTCCGATGAAGGTCATCGAAGCTGCTGCTACTCCCGGCGTATTGGCAAACACGTCGATACAAAGTCCCATCATGAAGCTCCACAGCATCACCGACCAGCGTGGGTGGTTTCTGCGGAAATGGAGCACCATGAAAATATACAGCAAGGGGGTGGCGCAGTTGAACAGGTGGATATGGTTGAACACCAATCCCTGCACCAGCACAAGCACCACGAAGATGCCGACTCGTTTTATCAAATCTATACTCATTGCTACTTATATATCTCCTCTTACTATGATCTTTTAATTTTTACCTTTGGCATTGCCGTCGGGCATGATACTATCCTGGGCAGCACGCATAATCTGCAGGCGTTCCTTCATCACGGCATCGTCGATGACGCAGACATCACGCAGACGGGCAAAGTCGGTAGAAAGTCTCAACTGTACTCTATACGACAATCCATCAGCAGAATTAAACACGTGCAGAATCTTGCCCACTCTTACTCCAGGAGGGAATACAGCCGAATAGCCACTCGTTACTACGTAGTCGCCCAGCTTGAAGTGGGCATGGCGTGGCACCTCTTCCAGATAAGCCAGTTCCGAAACGCCACCCTTCCATCGCAGATAACCGAAATAGCCTCTGCCCTGGATGGTACAACTGATATTCGACTTCACGTTGAGCACTGGTATCACGATGCTGTAATGCTGAGCCACGAGATACACGATGCCCACCACTCCGGTGCCGCTTATCACACCCATATCCTTATGGATGCCGTCGGCGCTACCCTTGTCGATGGTAATCAGGTTGTCTGGCTTGTCCAGGCTGTTGGCAACCACCTTGGCAGGGATGAGTCGGTAATTCTGAAGCAGCGCAAACTGGTCGCGATGATAGATGGCACTATCCTTGGTTACCCCATAGAGGCTGTCGCTCAGCTGCTGCACCTGCTGTTCCAGATAGGCATTTCGCTGGGTAAGTTCCTGGTTCACCTTGGTCAGGGAGAAGAAAGTCTCCACGTTGGCATCCCATTCATAGATCTTGCCCGTCACGGCATTGGCGGTAGAAAACCACGCACTGCCTTGGTAGCTGTTATACTGGAACAGAAGCACCATGCTCACCACCTCCAGAATCACGAAGACAAACCAATGGTTGTATTTCTGCAAAAACTCTAAAAGGTTGTGCATACTTAAAAAAATGAATCTGTATATGATTAAAATTCCGCAAATGGGCACAAGTGGTCCAGATGCGGAATTTAAATATCTTGAATATTATCTCATCAGGAATGAGAAACGATCCACATTCTTCAATGCGATACCGGCACCCTTAGCCACACTGTGCAATGGATCCTCGGCGATATGGAATGGGATGTTGATCTTGTCCTGGAGTCGCTTGTCGAGACCGCGGAGCAGAGCACCACCACCTGAAAGCCAGATACCGTTCTTCACGATGTCGGCGTAAAGCTCTGGTGGAGTATTCTCGAGAGCAGAGAGTACTGCATTCTCAATCTTGGCTACAGTCTTGTCCAGACAGTGAGCAATCTCCTGATAGCATACAGGAACCTCCATAGGGAGCGCTGTGATACGGTTAGGGCCATGAACGATGAAGTCTTCAGGAGCCTCATCACCCAGATCGGTCAGGGCAGAACCCACATGAATCTTGATGCGCTCAGCCATACGCTCGGAAACCTTCACGTTGTGCTGGCGGCTCATATACTCCTGGATGTCGGCTGTAAGGTCGTCGCCGGCAGTACGGATAGAGTTGTTGGATACGATACCACCCAGAGAGATGACTGCAATCTCGGTGCTACCACCACCTATATCAACTATCATGTTACCTTCTGGTGCCTCTACGTCGATACCGATACCGATAGCAGCAGCCATAGGTTCAAAAATCAAATATACGTCGCGACCGTCAGCATGCTCGGCAGAGTCACGTACGGCACGAAGCTCTACCTCAGTAGAACCAGAAGGAACACCTATCACCATACGGAGTGAAGGTGAGAACAATCGGCTTCCTGTATGAACCATCTTGATAAGTCCACGCATCATCTGCTCGCAGGCAGTAAAGTCGGCGATAACGCCATCACGCAGAGGACGGATTGTACGGATGTTGTCATGAGTCTTCTCGTACATCATCTTTGCCTTCTCGCCTACGGCAATCATCTTGTCGGTGCGGCGGTCGAGGGCAACAACAGAAGGTTCGTCCACTACAATCTTATCATCACTGATAATGATGGTATTGGCGGTACCCAAGTCCATTGCGATTTCCTGAATAAATGAAAAAAATCCCATTTGAAATGTAAATCTAATATTTTAAGCTTAAAATCTTTCCTTTTGTAGTCATCTTCCCGCCCTCTCTTTCAAGAGCGGGAAGAGTTGCGAGATGAATAGGTTTACCTAATTTATTACTTGGCAAACCAAGCGTGGATAGCAGTATCATAGTGAGAACTTACGCCGAATGCACGCTCTGCGAACATCTTGCGGTCCTCAATGTCGGTTTCAGCACCCTTCTTCTTCAGGATGTCGAGAAGCACACTGTACTCAGCCTTGCTAGGAACGATAACCACGTCCTTGAAGTTCTTGGCACCGGCACGGATCAGGGAGATACCGCCGATATCAATCTTCTCGATGATGTCGGCATCGCTGGCGCCGCTGGCTACAGTCTGCTCAAATGGATAGAGATCCACGATAACGAGGTCGATAGAAGGAATCTCATACTCCTTCATCTGCTCCTGGTCGCCCTCATTGTCGCGACGGGCCAAGATACCTCCAAATATTTTTGGATGAAGAGTCTTCACACGACCACCGAGGATTGATGGATATGTGGTGACATCCTCAACTTTTTCACATTCATAACCCAAAGATTCGATAAACTTCTGAGTACCACCTGTGCTCAGGAACTTAACACCCTCTTCATTCAACTTGGCGAGCAACTCGTCCAAGCCATCCTTGTGAAAGACAGACACCAAAGCTGTCTTGATCTTCTTTGTTTCAGCCATTGACTTTATATATTACGAATTTTTATATTCAATATGGTTTCTAAAAACGCTGCAAAGATACAAAGAATATTTGAAATACACAAATATTTAATACCTATTATCACATTATTTAAAGGATATTTGCGATAAATCAAGTAATGGTTCAGCCATTTTGACAGAAGCTTTTCTGCGAATAGGGAAAAAGGAAGGAAAAAACAGACAAAATGTCAGAAAAACGCCCAAAAACACGCAATGGGCACGCTATTCGCATCCACGGATTGCGATGCCGGAAGCCATCAAGGCTGAAGCATCATCCAAGGCTGAAAGTCCGGAAGAACTGAAGCCAGACAACAAGAAGTAGAACAAATAACACTTAGAAAGGAGATTAAGATATGACATTCGACAAATTTACAATCAAGGCGCAGGAAGCGGTGCAGGCCGCTGTGAACATAGCGCAGAGAAATGGTCAGCAGACCATCGAACCGGTGCATCTTCTCAGTGGTATCATCGAGAAAGCACCTGATGTAACCAACTACATCTTCCAGAAGCTGGGCATGAACGGCAATCAGATTGCTATGCTCCTGCAGCAGGAGATGCAGCACTTGCCTCGTGTGCAGGGTGCTGGTCAGCCATACCTCTCGGGCGATACCAACCAGATATTGCTCAATGCCGAGGACATCGCCAAGAAGATGGGAGATGAATTCGTAAGCGTGGAGCCTATCCTTCTCGCTATCCTCAAAGGCAACTCTACCGCTGCCCGAATCCTCAAGGATGCGGGTGCCAACGAGAAGGACCTCACTGCAGCCATCCAGGCTTTGCGACAGGGTCAGAACGTGAAGAGCCAGAGTGCCGACGAGAACTATCAGAGTCTTGAAAAATATGCCAAGAACCTAGTAGAACAGGCTCGCAGCGGCAAGCTCGACCCGGTTATCGGCCGTGATGAAGAGATTCGCCGTGTGCTCCAGATTCTCTCTCGCCGTACCAAGAACAACCCTATCCTTATCGGTGAGCCGGGTACTGGTAAAACCGCTATCGTCGAGGGACTTGCAGAGCGTATCGTTCGTGGCGACGTACCGGAGAACCTGAAGAACAAGCAGCTCTATTCGCTCGATATGGGTGCACTGGTTGCCGGTGCCAAATACAAGGGTGAGTTTGAGGAGCGTCTGAAGAGCGTCATCAAGGAGGTAACCAATGCCAACGGTCAGATTATCCTCTTCATCGATGAGATTCATACCCTGGTAGGTGCTGGCGGTGGCGAAGGTGCCATGGATGCAGCCAACATTCTGAAGCCTGCCTTGGCTCGTGGTGAATTGAGAGCCATCGGTGCCACTACCCTCAACGAGTATCAGAAGTACTTCGAGAAGGATAAGGCGCTGGAACGTCGATTCCAGACTGTGATGGTGAATGAGCCAGACGAGGTAGATGCCATCAGCATTCTTCGTGGTATCAAGGAGCGTTACGAGAACCACCACAAGGTTCGTATCCAGGATGATGCCTGCATAGCAGCTGTCAAGTTATCAGAGAGATATATCTCTGACAGATTCCTACCGGACAAGGCCATCGACCTGATGGATGAAGCCGCAGCCAAACTCCGTATGGAATGCGACTCCGTGCCAGAGGAACTGGATGAAATAACCCGTCACCTGAAGCAGTTGGAAATTGAACGTGAGGCTATTAAGCGTGAAAACGACCAGCCTAAGATTCAGCAGCTCGACAAGGAGATTGCAGAGTTGAAAGATAAGGAGCACGACTTCCGTGCAAAGTGGGAAGGCGAAAAGACTCTTGTTAACAAAATTCAGCAAGACAAGCAGGAGATAGAGAACCTCAAGTTCGAGGCTGAGCGCATGGAACGTGAAGGCAATTACGAGCGTGTTGCGAGATTCGCTACTCCAAACTGGTAGCTCTCGAAGAGGATATCAAGAAGATTCAGGAGCAGCTGAAGAGTATCCAGGGCGGTGAGGCGATGATTCGCGAAGAGGTGACTGCCGATGATATTGCAGAGGTAGTAAGCCGCTGGACCGGAATACCAGTAAGCCGTATGATGCAGAGCGAACGTGAGAAACTGCTCCATCTGGAGGAGGAACTCCACAAGAGAGTCATCGGTCAGGACGAGGCAATCACTGCCGTAAGTGATGCCGTACGCCGCAGCCGTGCCGGCTTGCAGGATCCAAAGCGTCCTATCGCCAGCTTCATCTTCCTCGGTACCACTGGTGTCGGTAAGACTGAGCTTGCCAAGGCTTTAGCAGAATATCTCTTCAACGACGAGTCGATGATGACGAGAATTGATATGAGTGAGTATCAGGAAAAGTTCAGTGTCACCCGTTTGATTGGAGCGCCTCCGGGGTATGTAGGATACGATGAGGGTGGTCAGTTGACCGAGGCTGTTCGCCGCAAGCCATACAGTGTGGTTCTCTTCGATGAGATAGAGAAGGCTCACCCAGATGTCTTCAACACCCTGCTCCAGGTATTGGACGATGGCCGTTTGACAGATAACAAAGGTCGTGTGGTCAACTTCAAGAACACCATCATCATCATGACTTCCAATGCGAGCCGTGAGATGTTGAAGAAGACCTTCCGTCCGGAGTTCCTGAACCGAATTGACGACATCATCACCTTCCAGCCATTGACCAAGGATCAGATTGCCAAGGTTGTGGAGTTGCAGATGAACAGAGCCAAGAAGATGTTGGAGCCACAGGGCTTCGATCTCCGCTGGACTCCAGCCGCCATCGGTTATCTTGCCGAGGTAGGTTACGACCCAGAGTTTGGTGCCCGCCCTGTAAAGCGTGCCATCCAGGATTACGTATTGAACGATTTGAGCAAGAAGATTCTTGCCGAGGAAGTAAGTCGCGAGAAGCCAATTACCATTGACTACTCAGAGGCAAACGGCATCGAGTTCAAGAATCTCTAAAAGATAGGTTTTTATCATTTCCTATTATATGAGAAAGGTTCCTTCGGGGAGTAACATCCCCGTCGGGACCTTTTTTATGTATGCGTTCCCCAACTTTTTGGGGAATATTTCCACAGAGTTTCCTCACATTCCACACCATTCATTTTTGGCACAAAACGCATAAACACCTGATTATCAGCACAAAGACATTTTTCTCATTTTTTTGGCACGCAGATTGTGACTATGATTAGCGGGTTCGACAATGAATCCACAAACAAATAAGTAACATCAATTAGTAACAATTTAAAAAAGATAAGATTATGAAGAAGTTTATGTTTGCAGCTATCGCAGCTTTGGTTATGGTTTCAGTAAGCAACGTTTTTGCATCAAGCAAAATGGTTAGTAACGCTCAGGTTGCTCCTGTTGATACAGTAGCTCCAGATGCACCTTCCGATTCATTGGCAGTAGATGCTCCTGTTCAACCACAGGCTGCAGCAGAGGATTCTACCCAGCAGGAGAATGCAACAGAGGAGACTCCAGCAACAACAGAGGATTCTACCCAGCAGGAAACTACTGAGCAGAAGGAGACTACAGAACAGCAGCCAGCAGAGCAGACTGCTACAGAGCAGCAGACTATTGCTGAATAATAAAATAGGAAAAGACAATTCATTTTGCAGGCGTTATACAAGAAAGAATAGATTAGGTTAGTTTTTTTAAAGGTAATAAGACTTATTCAGGTTTCCATAGAATTTACATGATTTTCAAATATAAGATAGAATTTTAGGTTCGGTTTAGTGAAAAGTGAAGTCTGTTGGCAGTGATGCCAGCAGACTTCTTGCGTTTCACCCTTCTTCTTTTCCTTGCTGAAACAAAGCAGGGATACAGATAAGTTTATCGCCCTTCCTTGATAATCCAGTCGCAGAACAGTTTTTACACACACGTAATGTTTTTCCTCGAAAAAGTATCATAGTCTCATTCTTGACCGAAAACACTAGGCTATATTACTAATATATAGATATTTATACCCAATGATACTTCTCGGAAAAAGCAGAAAGAAGTATCATGGAAGTATCATTAAAGACTGCAGAAGTATCATTAAAGACAGCACGATGCACGAGAAAAGACTATTAAAACATCAAGAAAAGTCAGTTTAAACATCGCAAAAAGATAGTTTAAACATCGCAAAGACTCAAAAGAATATTGCCCAAAAACAAATTCTATATTTGGGCATTCGTTGCCCATACTATGGGCAATAGTTGCCCAGCACACGGGCTGTCAATGCCCACGTGGTGGGCTGCGGATGCCCGTGTAACGGGCACAAGCAGACCAACCGGAGGGCATAGAAAGACCAACTGATGAACTAAAAAAGCAGACACATCACCATGACTTATCCTGATTATATTGACACAACCATAAAACATCTACAGGTGAAATAGGATTAAAAAAGCCTATGAGACTTCCATGATACATTAATGAGACTTCTCAGCTCAAAAACCAAGAAGTCTCATTTTTATTATTTTCTTATATATCAATCATTTAACCCCCATTTTCCAAGCAAAAATGAGACTTTGATACTTTTTTCGCTAAAAAAACTTTTTCACGTAGGCAATCGATACCCGTAAAATTTTTCACGCAGGCAATCGAAGCCTAAAACATGAAGATTATTCGATGATGATACCGCCATTAGGCTGAATCACAACCTTTGCCTTACCATCCTTGCCAACCTTCAAAGTCTTCTTGACAGAAGTGAAGAACTTCTCGCCCTTCTTCTTTGGCTGGTCGGTGATATAAGTAACGGTCTTACCAGCAAACATCGGCAAATCCAGGGTCAGAGCAAGAGGCTTGTCTGTAGCATTCAGTCCGCCTACGAACCATCTGCCGGCAGTAAGCGCTGCACCGGAACCATTCTCTACACTCGACTTGCGAGCCACCACCGCATACTTGGTTGGATAACCGGCAATATACTTGGTATCCTCCCAGGCGGTAGGAACATTCTTGAGCCAATCCAACTCCCACTGTGGTACATCCTGCAAGTTGTTAGGATAGAGACAGATGCAGTTTACGCTGCTCTGATTGGTGATGGCTGTAGCCATCTCAAATACATCGCTGGTATAACGCTGATGGCGGCTCTTGTTATCCTTGGAGAAATACTTGTTCATCATCACACCACCCCAGTCGAAGCTGGCTACGGCATTTCTGGAGAACGGATGCATCGTCATCTCGAAAGCCTCCTTCTTGGCATGATAATCCGTGAAATATACATTCTCTGAAGCCAGGGCAGCCTCACTCGAAACATAGTTAGGATACATGCGCTCCCAGCCACGTGGCATGGTGCAACCATGGAAGATCACCTCCAAGCCATAATCGTTGGCATCGCTGAGGATATCCTCATAAAGCTTCATCGTCTCCTGCTTGTCGCCACCGAAGAAATCCACCTTGATACCTACCACGCCAATTTTCTTCATCCACGCCATCTCCTTCTTGCGGGCGATGGAATTGTTCATAATCTGACGAGGAGTCTGAGGAGCATCATTCTCGAAACCGTTGGAATTGTACCAGAGCATCAGGCTTACCTTCTTGCTCTTGGCATACTTACTCAACTCTTCGATGCGCTTTCTGCCTATCTGCTTGTCCCACCAGCCATCTACCAAGATGCTTCATAACCCTGAGCAGCAGCCACATCCACCATCTTCACCTGGTCGTCATAGTTAACGGAATTGTCCTGCCAGATGAGCCAGCTCCAGGTATAGCGGGATGGCTTGTAAGTCTGACTTGCCTCATACAATGGCTTCACTACATCGTAAGGGATGGTGGTCTCTACGACAGGAGCCAGCGAAGAACCCACAGTGATGGTACGCCAGGGAGTTTCTCCCGGCAATGGGATACCGGCATATTCGGAACCGATGCCATTGTTCTCCCCCTTCTGAGGGAAGGCGATGGTATAGCCCTTGCCCGGCTCGTAATCAGAAAGACGGCAGCCTGGATAAGCGCTCGACACACCAGTTTCGCTGACCAGCACCCAACCGTCGCTGCCCACCTTGAAGAGACATGGGAAGGTATAGCCCACACCGAACTGCGACTTCACGTTCATCGGAGCATCCGGAGTATATTCCTCCTCATAAGATGGCTTGGTGCGCTCCCAACCGGTCATCGGAGTAATCTGAGGACAGAGGAAGGTAGTGGTCTTCTCCGGGAAATTGAATCCGCTCACCTCATTATATATAATCACCGACTTAGGATTATCCTTCTTAGGACGGCTCATCTCATACTTGTAGGCGATGTCGTTGTTGCTTACATGAAGATGAAGGGTCATGGAATCCTTCTTGCTGTTGAGGAAACCGATGGTAGCATCCACCACATCCTTCTGGATATCACTCTTCTTGATGCGGGTCATCTTGTAGGCAAGCGGCTTCACTTCCCCACCCTTCAGGATGCCCATGGTGAGATCCTTTGAGAAATCACCATAATTGGCAACCAGACCGAGCGCCGAAGTTCCTAGCATCTGCTTGCCATTGTAATCTACCGTGTAGGAAGCCTTGCCTCCCTCACAAGCAACATTCACCACCAATTTACCGTCTGGCGACTTCACTGTATAGTTGTTAGCCTGCATACCCAAAGCAGCAAGCAACAAAATACCAGCGATACTCATTTTTTGCTTCATATTTATTTTCTTTTTAGGTTTGATTTATTTTAATGCCTGCAAAGATAAGCAAAATCCAGAAGAAAGAGGAGAAGAATCATTGAAAATTTGACACTTTTCGCTAATTTAAAGGGATTTAATGCCAAAAAGCCCCGACATCACGTCGAGGCTTTTGAGTTTTTGAATGTTTCAGCATTCAGACATGTCGATTTCTGCGTTCGCAAATACCGATTTCCGCCCCGTAGCCTTGCGGTCCCTTTCATAAAAAAAACATAATTTTCACCTTATATATATAATAAGAGATTTTTTTTATTATCTTTGCACCTATAATAATACGTACGTAAAGAATGAAAGAATTTGTAATATCAGAAGTCAAGGCGGAAACCGCTGTGCTGGTGGGTCTTATTACCAAGACACAGGACGAAGCCAAGACCAAGGAATATCTCGACGAGTTGGAATTTCTTGCAGATACCGCAGGCGCCGTCACCGTGAAGCGATTCACGCAGAAGGTGGTGTCGCCTAACCAGACCACCTACGTGGGAAAGGGTAAGCTGGAGGAAATCAAGCAATACATCAAGGACGAGGAAGAGGAAGATAGAGAAGTAGGTATGGTCATCTTTGATGATGAGCTTTCTGCCAAACAGATCCGTAACATCGAACAGGAACTGCAGGTGAAGATTCTGGACCGCACCTCACTCATCCTCGATATCTTCGCCATGCGTGCGCAAACCGCTGCGGCTAAAACCCAGGTAGAGTTGGCGCAATACCGCTATATGCTCCCTCGTCTGCAAAGACTCTGGACTCACCTGGAGCGCCAGGGTGGTGGTTCAGGTTCCGGTGGCGGAAAGGGATCGGTAGGTCTGCGTGGACCGGGTGAGACCCAGCTCGAGATGGACCGCCGTATCATCCTCGGCAGAATGAGCCTGCTCAAGGAGCGACTCGCAGAAATAGACAAGCAGAAGACTACCCAGCGCAAGAACCGCGGAAGAATGATCCGCGTGGCTCTCGTGGGCTATACCAACGTGGGAAAATCCACCATCATGAACCTGCTCAGCAAGAGCGAGGTGTTTGCAGAGAACAAACTCTTTGCTACCCTCGATACCACCGTGAGAAAGGTGGTGGTAGATAACCTGCCATTCCTCCTTGCCGATACCGTAGGATTCATCCGCAAGCTGCCTACCGACCTGGTGGATTCCTTCAAGAGCACCCTGGATGAGACCCGTGAGGCAGACCTCCTGCTCCACGTGGTGGATATCTCTCACCCAGACTTCGAGGAGCAGATCCAGGTAGTGGAAAAGACCCTGGAGGAGATAGGATGCTCCGACAAACCTTCGATGATCATCTTCAACAAGATAGACAACTACTCCTGGGTGGAGAAGGAGGAAGACGACCTCACTCCGATGGAGAAGGAGAACATCCCGCTGGAAGATCTCAAGAAAACCTGGATGGCAAAGCTCAACGACGACTGTCTCTTCATCTCGGCAAAGAACAAGGAGAACATCGACGAGTTCCGAGAGGTGCTATATAAAAAGGTAAGAGAACTGCACGTACA
The DNA here is from genome assembly GCF_003468525.1 of Prevotella sp. AM34-19LB. Lineage (NCBI taxonomy): Bacteria > Pseudomonadati > Bacteroidota > Bacteroidia > Bacteroidales > Prevotellaceae > Prevotella > Prevotella sp. AM34-19LB. The sequence continues at coordinate 114,177 of NZ_QSIG01000004.1, forward strand.
GAAGTATCCATACAACGACTTCCTGTACCAGGATTACGAATAATTCCCTAAAAACATATAAACAATGAATGACTACAGACCTCTGACCTCCGAGGAAATCGAGGTACTCAAGAGCAACGACTGCTGGGCTGAAGACTGGACTTCGGTGAATGTATCAGAAGACTTCAAGCCCAACTACATGCATCGCGTGATGCTCTATGGCGAGGTAAACATCGGCTCCTTCAACAAGAATGTAGAGGTGAGCCAAGGCTTCGTAAAGCATTCTGGCATCAACAATGCCACCCTGAGAAATGTGACCATCGGAGACGACTGTCTCATCGAGAACGTGGGCAACTTCATCAACAACTACACCATTGGTGATGACTGCTACATCTCCAACATCTCTACGATGGAAACCACCGAGGGCGCTACCTTCGGCGAGGGTAACCTGGTGAGCGTGCTCAACGAGGTGGGCGAAGGAAACGTGATTCTCTTCTCCGACCTCAACAGTCAGCTGGCTGCCTTCATGGTGAAGCATTTCTCCGACAAGGAACTGAAGGAGAACATCCGACAGCTCATCAAGACCGACATCGAGAACAAGGCACCGGAAAGAGGACAGATAGGCAGCAACGTGAAGATTGTGAACACCAAGGAGATTACCAACTGCGTAATCAACGACCTCTGCGAGGTAAACGGTGCCTCACGACTCAGCGACTGTACGCTGCTCGGTTCGGTTCACGGAAACGTATATATCGGTACGGGAGTCATCATCGAGAACTCCATCATCGCCGAGGGCTCCAGCGTCATCAACAGCGTGAAGATACAGGACTGCTTCGTAGGCGAAGCCTGCCAGCTGAGCAACGGTTTCACAGCCTCAGCCTCCGTATTCTTTGCCAACAGCTATATGAGCAACGGCGAAGCGTGCGCCGCCTTCTGTGGTCCATTCACAGCATCGCATCACAAGAGCAGTCTGCTTATCGGCGGAATGTTCTCATTCTATAATGCCGGTTCAGCCACCAACTTCAGCAACCATGCCTACAAGATGGGACCTATGCACTGGGGAACCCTGGAGCGTGGTTCGAAGACAGCCAGTGGTGCCTACCTGCTGATGCCAGCCACCCTGGGTTCGTTCTCAGTATGCTTCGGCAAGTTGATGCACCACCCTAACACCCGCAACCTGCCATTCGCCTATCTGATAGCCGATGGCGACAAGATGTTCCTCATCCCAGGCAGGAACATCACCACCGTGGGTCTGTACCGCGACATCAAGAAGTGGCCGAAACGAGATCTCCGTGCTCCTGAAAACCGCAAGAGCATCGTGAACTTCGACTGGCTCTCTCCTTTCTCCGTGGGCGAAATCCTGAAGGGCAAGAAGATCCTGGAGAGTCTCCGCGAGGTAACGGGCGACAATGTATCGCAGTATCTCTATCACGAATACATCATCCCTGCCACATCGCTCCACAAGGGCATCAAATACTACGACATCGCCCTGAGAATCTATATGGGTGCCGTGCTGAAGCGAGTGCTGAAAAGGGATCCTGCCATCACCCCTCCATCTACCCAGACAGGCGTGGGCGACTGGGATGACCTCTCAGGACTCCTGCTTCCGGTAAGCGAGGAAGAGCGCATCGTGAAGGATATGAGAGAAGGCAACATCGAGACCATCCAGCAGCTGCTGGAACGCTTCGAGGAAATCAACAACAACTATCGTGAATATCAGTGGGCATGGACCTACAGCGTGATCTGCGATTACTACGGAATCTCTGAGATTACGCTGGAAGATGCCAACCGCATTCACGAAGACTATATCCGTGCACGCCGCTCCTGGATTGCTGAAATCAAGAAGGATGCGGAGAAGGAGTATGCGATGGGAGATGTGGAGGAAGAGGTATTCAGAAACTTCGTGAACAACCTCGACAAGGAGGTGGAATACGAGAACTAAGGCTTGTCACCCCCTTCTTCAATGAAAGAATATCCATCAAAGATAGAATATACATCAAGAAATATACATAAACATTATAAATAACTTATAAATATACAAAAACGTAGTTATGGCAAACATTCCTGATTTCAAGTACGCTCCAATGTTTCAGCTTGGAGAGGACAAGACAGAGTATCGCCTTATCTCTAAGGAAGGCGTAAGCACAGCAGAGTTTGAGGGTAAGACTATCCTCAAGGTTTCTAAGGAAGCTTTGACTTTGCTGGCACAGCAGGGTTTCCACGATGTAGAGTTCAAGCTCCGTCGTGAGCACAACCTCCAGGTAGCTAAGATTCTCAGCGACCCAGAGGCTTCAGAGAACGACAAGTACGTAGCTCTCCAGTTCCTCCGCAATGCAGAGACTGCCGTTAAGGGCATCCTCCCATTCTGCCAGGATACAGGTACTGCTATCATCCACGGTGAGAAGGGTCAGCGTGTATGGACCGACTTCGAGGACGAAGAGGCTCTGAGCCTGGGTGTATATAACACCTTTACACAGGACAATCTGCGTTACTCTCAGAACGCTCCTCTCAACATGTATGATGAGGTGAACACCCGTTGCAACCTTCCTGCTCAGATTGACATCGAGGCTACAGAGGGCGACGAGTACCGCTTCGTGATGGTAGCTAAGGGTGGTGGCTCTGCCAACAAGACCTACTTCTACCCAATGACCAAGGCTACTATCCAGAACGAGGGCACACTGCTCCCATTCCTCGTAGAGAAGATGAAGAGTCTGGGTACAGCAGCATGTCCTCCTTACCACATCGCATTCGTTATCGGTGGTACTTCTGCTGAGAAGAACCTCCTTACCGTGAAGCTGACTTCTATCAAGTACTATGATGAGTTGCCTACTACAGGTGATGAGACTGGTCGTGCTTTCCGCGACATCGACTTGGAGAACAAGCTCCTTGAAGAGGCTCACAAAATTGGTCTGGGTGCACAGTTCGGCGGTAAGTATCTGGCTCACGATATCCGCGTGATCCGTCTGCCTCGCCACGGTGCCAGCTGCCCTATCGGTATGGGTGTAAGCTGCTCTGCCGACCGTAACATCAAGGCTAAGATCAACAAGGACGGTATCTGGTTGGAGAAGATGGATGAGAACCCAACAGAGCTGATTCCTGAGGAGCTTCGCAACCCAGGTGAGGGTACCAAGGGTATCGAGATTGACCTCGACAAGGGTATCGATGCTGTTCGTGCTGAGTTGAGCAAGTATCCTGTAAGCACCCGTGTCAACCTGAAGGGTACTATCATCGTGGCTCGTGACATCGCTCACGCTAAGCTCAAGGCTCGTCTGGATGCCGGTGAGGAGATGCCAGAGTACTTCAAGAACCACCCTATCCTCTATGCAGGTCCAGCCAAGACTCCAGAGGGCTATCCATGTGGTTCTATGGGACCTACCACAGCCAACCGTATGGACCCATACGTAGATGAGTTCCAGGATCACGGCGCTAGCTTGGTAATGATTGCCAAGGGTAACCGTGGTGATGTTGTAACAGAGGCTTGCAAGAAGCACGGTGGTTTCTACCTCGGTACTATCGGTGGTGTAGCTGCTGTTCTCTCTCAGAGTTCTATCAAGAGCATTGAGTGCGTAGAGTACCCAGAGCTCGGTATGGAGGCTATCTGGAAGATTACCGTAGAGGACTTCCCTGCATTCATCCTCGTAGATGACAAGGGCAACGACTTCTTCAAGCAGTTGAAGCCTTGGACTCCTTGCAAGGAATGCCAGAAGTAATGATACAGACATCATAATATAAAAAAAAGCTCAGGGCTATCTGCCTTGAGCTTTTTTTCTTTATCTGTATTTCTTTTAAAGATCCTTTTACTTTTTTACCTTTAAACTATTCTTCACTGATAAACTGCTTTTTCATAATCCCATGTTTTCCTAAAAAAATAGAGCTGCTATCTACTCTTCACAAGCAGATAGCAGCTAATCAATCAACATTAAACCTATATATCAACTATTCACTAAAAACCAACAATTCAAAACTAATACTTACTGACCAAATGGGGAGCCTTACAATGTATATTCCTCAGGAATCTGAGGCATTGCACCATTCTGGGTACAAACGTATGCACTTACCTTAACGGCAAGCTCGTGTGCCTCCTGGATGGTCTTGCCCTTCAGAATGCTGGCGCAGAAAGTACCGGTGAAGCTATCACCTGCACCTACGGTATCAGCACCTCAACCTTTGGAGTCTCCTGGAATGACTTCACACCCGGAGCGAAGACATAGCTGCCGTTTACACCGCAGGTAAGCACGAGCATATCGAGATTATACTTGCCGAGAATCAACCAGCACTTGTTCTCGATATCCAAACCTGGATAACCGAAGAGGCGACCGATGGTAATCAACTCCTCATCGTTGATCTTCAAAATATTGCAGCGCTTCAAGCTCTCGGTAATCACCTCAGGAGTATAGAAGTTCTGACGGAGATTGATATCGAAAATCTTCAGACAATCCTTTGGAGTATGATCGAGGAACGTATAGATGGTCTTGCGGCTGACCTCACTGCGCTGAGCCAAAGAGCCCCAGCAAACAGCACCTGCATTGGCAGCAACCTCCTTGATATCATCTGTGAATGGGATATTATCCCAAGCCACACCCGTCTTGATATCGTATGTAGGAACACCCTCCTTGTCGAGCTGCACCAGAACGGTACCTGTAGGGAATTCTACCTCAGGCAACACATACTTGAGCTTCTTCTCATCGAGCAGGCGGAGAGCTGTATCGCCCAGAACATCCTTGCCCACAGCACTGACTGCTACAGAATGCAAACCATGCTGACCTGCGTGGTAAGCGAAGTTGGCAGGAGCACCGCCGAGTTGAGAACCAGTAGGGAGAACGTCAAAAAGAATCTCACCTAAACCTACACAATATTTTGTATTTAAATTCTTTGTTTCCATAATTACACCTTATTATATATAGTATAAACGATTGAGAATGAAGATTATTATAACTTTCTGATATAAGTGAAGAGATAAGCAACACCTACAGCCATGACAGCCACAGCACCTACCTGACCGAGGTATCGCTGGCAAAGCCCATGAACAATGGGAAGATGGTGCCACCGAAAAGGCCCATGATCATCAATCCGCTCACCTCGTTCTTCTTGTCAGGCAAAGCAAGCAGCGCCTGAGAGAAAATCATGGAGAAGACGTTAGAGTTGCCGTATCCCACAAGGGCGATAGCGATGTAGAGCACATGATGGCTTGTTCCAACCCACATACCTACCATACTCAATGCCATCATCACCACACTGATGATAAAGAAGGTACGAGTTCTCATCATGCGAAGGAAGGCTGTACCTGTAAAGCATCCGATGGTACGGAAGATGAAATAGAGCGATGTAGCGAAGGCTGCATCATTCAAGCTCCAGCCCAAGCGCTCCATCAAAATCTTTGGAGCAGTAGTATTGGTACCCACATCGATGCCCACATGACACATGATACCGATGAAAGAAAGTAATACGATTGGCTTACCAAGCAATTTCAGACAATCCATGAAGCCCGAAGCTCCTCCATCCTGCTTCTCTTCGGTGATAGGTGTGCCTGCCAGGAAGAAGGTGGCAGCAATTCCGATAACCATATAGATTGGGAAGAGAATTCTCCAGCCCAGACCGAAGGTTGGAATGCTTGCCATGGCGCCCCACATGGCAATGTATGGTGCCAGGAAGGAAGCTATCGCCTTGACAAACTGACCGAAGGTCAATGTGGATGCCAGGTTCTGACCTGATGTCACCACTGAAACCAGAGGGTTCAGGGAGGTCTGCATCAGGCATTTCCGATGCCGAGCAATGAGAATGATACGAGCATCAGCTCAAAGTTTTCGCCGAAAATGGGCAAAAGGAGTGAAATGACGGTAACGAGCAAAGACAGAAGTACAGTCTTCTTTCTACCTATCTTATTCATCAGGATTCCTGTTGGAACCGAGAATATCAAAAACCAGAAGAATACCAATGAAGGAAACAGATTGGCTGTCGAATCATTGAGGTTGAGATCTTCTTTCACGTAATTGGAGGCGATACCTACCAAATCTACAAATCCCATGGCGAAGAAACAGAGCATCACCGGGATGATTGATAACTTTGATGATTTATTCATAATTGTTAGCGTTATTGTTTCTATTTTGCTGGTGCAAAGGTAGCGATAAACGATACAATATATCATAAAATATCGTTCATCGGCTACCATTTTTGTTGCATTGTTACATCAGTAACACTCTTAGAAACAATAGTGTTATAGATTCAGTTCTTAACAGATGAGGTTACTTGATGTCGTAAACCTGATACTTACCCTTTCCCTTTACAGTAACCTTGTTGTAAGGCTTGCTTGGGAACACGAGATTGGTCATGGACATCTTGCCGTCAGCATCCAGTGCCTCGATGCTGCTCTTGTCAATGAAGATGCGCAGCTGGCTGATCTTGCCATAGGTTGGAGCCTTGGTGACTGCAGCGAAGTCCTTGCTGAAATCCATCTTACCGCTCTTGGTTCTATCCATGGAGAAGGTCTCTGACTTGGCATCGTAGTTCATCACTACCTTCTCGCCCTTGTCGTTGCTCAGGGTGATGGTGGAATTTCCCTTCAGGCTCACTACCATCTCGCAAGATTCTGAGAGTTTCTTGCCAGCCTTCTTGCTTCTTGCTGCTGTCATCTCTAGAGATGGAACAACGGAGCAATAGGTTTCGCCCTTATATTCGAAAAGACCTAAGTCGCGAGGTATTGAATTGCCTGAACGGTACTGCTGGGTTGGAACCTGGTTGGCATACTGCCAGTTGCTCATCCAGGCAATAGCCACGTGGCGACCTTCTGGTGCGTTATCAAAAGTAACCGTAGCGTAATGATCCTTTCCGTAATCCATCCACTTGGTTACCTCCGGCTTGCTCTCGCAAGTAAACTTATGTCCGTCGAAATCACCAACGAAATACTGGGTTGCCGAGCCACCGAACGGACCGCCTGGGTTGATGTTGCAGATGAGCATCCATTTTTCCTTACCGGTGCCACGAACCTTCAACTTCATCAGGTCTGGGCATTCCCAAACACCGCCATGGTTGCCATACTTCTCACCGAAAGAGCTTTCAAGTTTCCAGTCCTTCAAATTATCAGAAGTATAGATTTCCATGTGCTGACCGGCAGCCAGAATCATATTCCACTTCTTGATGTCCTCGTTCCAGAACATGTGAGGGTCACGGAAGTCTGGCACAGTACTGGTGATAATAGGATTTCCTGCATATTTTGTAAAGGTCTTGCCGTTATCTGTACTGTAAGCCATGCTCTGGGTCTGGTTTTCTGCAGCAGAAGTATAAAGTGCAACCACAGCATCCTTTCCGAAACCCGAGGTATTGTTCTTGTCAACCACGGCAGAACCACTGAAGATAGTACCTACAGCATCAGGCTGTATAGGAGTACCCTGGAACTTCCAGTGAACCAAGTCGGTGGAAGTAGAATGTCCCCAGGTCATATTCTCCCACTGTGATCCGTAAGGATTATGCTGGAAATAGAGATTCCATACACCATCCTTATAGAACATACCGTTAGGGTCGTTCATCCATCCGTAAGCAGGAGTGTGATGGAAATCCGGACGATACTGCTCGCGATTCTTCATATCGAAAGCATCAGAGAACTTCATCTCCTTCCAGCAAGTGAGGGCATTCAGTCCTTCCTTGCTATAATCACCATTAACATGGATATCGAGAGCCAGGCCTTTCAAGCCAGCAAACTCATCCATATAGAGAGGTACGAAATAATCTACGTGGTCTTTAGCCAACTTCACATTGAAGGCTTTCACCTGCTTGTTGTTGGCAATCACCTTGACATTAGCCATCTCAGCATTCTCCTGTACAGGAAGCAAGAGATACTTTTTGCCCTGATTCTCTACGCTAATGCGATAAAGGCAATGGTTATTGCTCAAGAAGGAAGCCTCCTGGGCATAACTGGCGGTGAAACCGCAAAGAGCGACAAGCGCTGAAACAAAAATCTTCTTCATATCTTTAGATTGTTTCTTTTTATTGTTGATGAGCAATTACTCGTATCCCTTGTTCTGCTTATAAAGACCAGGAATGTAATACAGCTGGTTATATGGAACAGGATAGAACTCGTTCTTGCCCGGCGTGAACTTGGCATCCTTCAAGTATTGTGCGTATGTTTGCTCTCCATACTGATCTTTCTTCTCCGATTCGAAATACTTGTTCAGTGTCTCAGAAGCAATGCCCCAGCGGCGCAAGTCGAAGAAACGGGCGTTCTCCATAGCCATTTCCAGACGACGCTCCCAGCGAAGGCACTTTCTTGCCGTCTCCTTATCCTGGAAATAAGACTCCGGATAGAGGGCTATATCACATTGATCCTTGGCATATTCAATATGCTTATCCACAGAATTCTTGGCTCTCTGACGGATATCATTAATGATGGTACGAGCCTCAGCCAAATTGCCTAACTCTATCAAAGCCTCAGCGCGCATCAACATAATGTCGCTATAACGGAGCACATAGTCGTTCATCGCAAACGCCTGCCAAGAGCCATTGAAGGTTTCACCCTTAGAACGCTGTGGTACTTCCTTCAGAGAGGTATAGTAACCGTAAACGTTTGGTGTACGAGAGTTGGCTGTAGTCATCGTGTATTCTGACTCATATTTATATGGGAAGGTAGGCATACCAACGGTATGGAACAAACGTGGATCCCATTTCTGACTATTAGGCTCACCATTTACCGGATAATCACAAGTCTTGTTGTAGTCATCAAACTCAGGAAGTCCGTTCTTGGTCTTGAAGGCATTCACCAGATTCTGTGAAGGTTTGTGGAAATCCCATCCGCAAGACCAAATACCCCAACAGCCATTCAGCATATTAGACCAGTTGGCACGTCCGTAGGTAGTATGATCCTCGCTATAGTCGGAAGTCTGGACAGCAAAAACTGACTCCTTGCTATTCTTATTGTCAGGCAGGAAGATGTCGCCAAAGTCTGCCATGTAACCATAGTCAGAATTCTTCACCACATCAGTATAGTCGACAACCTTCTGCATATACTCCTTATTAATATGGTCAACACCATCGGTTGCCTCATAGCCATCACCCCAGGCAATGGTAAGATAACACTTAGCCAGATAACCTGCGGCAGCAATCTTGTTGACACGACCGCCATCCTTCTGCTTAGCTGGAAGTACATCGTATGCTGTCTGGAAGTCAGCTATCACCTTCTGCCACAATTCCTCGTAAGTAAACTGAGTGTTTGATGTGCTCTCTGTTGCTTTATCCTCATAAACCTTCTCGTCTATCCAAGGAATCTGACGAAACATGGTAAGTAACTTGAAATAGAAATGAGCACGGAGAAAGCGAACCTCAGCCTCACGCTGCTTGGTTAGCTCAGCACCCAGTGTGCTCTCACCATTCCGTTGCAAAGAAACCAAGGCACGGTTGCAACGGGAAACAGCACAATAGAGACGATACCATAACTCGTCGAGTTCGCCCTTAGTAGAGGTCAAGGTACTCCAAATCTCCATATCGTGATAACCGGTATCACCGGTGCCACCGCCGCCCTTCAAACAATCGTCTGAAGAAAGGTCGCCGTATGGCCAAAGGTTGAATGGGTAAGAATACCAACAGTCGCCCAACATCGCATAGGCACTGTTTACCATCTTGTCTGGCTCGCTGAAAGCCTTGTCTTCATCAACCACAGCTGTTGGGGTGTAATCCAGGAAATCATCACAACTGGTGAATGTTCCTACCAGTGCTGCTGCAAGCACCATTGTATATAACTTTTTCATCTTAGAATTCTCTTTAAAAATATGAAACATTTTAGAAACCTACCTGAAGTCCGAATGATACGGATGTTGAAAGTGGATAGTTCCAGTTTGGATTCTCTGGGTCTGAACAGGTCAGGCTATTGCTCTTGATGGTCAAAAGATTCTGACCTGAGAGATAGACACGGGCACTGGTCATCTTCAACTTAGAGAGGATGCTGCTTGGGATGGTGTAACCCACCTGCAAGGTACGCAACTTCAAGTAAGATCCATTCTCCACAAAGTAAGAGGAAGCACGACCCTCATCGGCTGTATTCATGGTGCTCAAGCGTGGGATAGAAGAACCGGTATTGTTGGTATTCCAAGCATCGAGCAAACGGGTACCCTTGTTAGAACCGCCATCAGTAATAGCCCAGAAGTCGGTTTGGAACTTTTGGTTGTTATACACATCCTGGTCATAGACACCCTGCCAGAACATACTGAAATCAAAGCCCTTGTAGTTGAGAGCAATATTCAAACCATAAGAGAAGGCTGGCACAGGGTCGAAAATCCAAGTCTGGTCATCTGAAGTAATTCCATTTTTACCATCTAAGTCCTTGTATTTCAATCCACCGACACGTGCGTTTGGCTGTCCAGACTTATCTACTTCTGCCTGATTCTGGAAAATTCCATCGGCTACATAACCTACGATAGAACCGTATGACTTGCCACTCTGCACCAGGTTTTCCGTAGATGTGTGAGCGTAAGCACCTGTTGTTGTTGCTGGCAAATAAGTAACCTTGTTGCGGAAGAAATCCAGATTGCCGTTCACGTCGATGCCAAGTCCATTAGCCAAAGTCTTGCGATAGCCCACGGTGAACTCCATACCCCAGTTGCGGAGCGAAGGACCATTCTGCCATGAATTTCCACCTTCACCAGTTGCACCCAGATAAGCAGGATTAATCAACATATCCTTTACATTCTTAATATAGGCATCCACTGTACCATAGAGGGTGTTGCCAAACAGGGTGTAATCCAAACCTACGTTATACTGGGTAGCAGCCTCCCATTTCAAGTTAGGGTTAGCCAACTGTGTGGCACGATAGCCAGAAGGGAAGGTACCTGAACCTTGCAGGAAGAGGTCGTAAGCTGTAGAGGTTACACGGTCTAATCCGTAATCCACTACATAAAGACCAAACTGTGCATTGTTGTCGATAGCCTGGTTACCTGTCTGACCCCAAGAGAGTCGCAACTTGGCATCATCCAACCAATCCTTCTTCAGGAGATTAGAGAATCTGAAGCCGAGTGATGCAGCAGGGAAAGTACCCCAGCGATGTGCCTTACCGAAACGTGATGAACCATCATGACGGATAGTAAAGGAAGCCAGGAGGAGATCATCCCAGTTGTAGTTCACCTTTCCGAAGAAAGAAGCCAGGCGATAGCTACCTTTGCACCCGAGTTACGCATCGTTCCCGTGGCAGCATTTGGCCACATATAATCTTTATCTTCCAGCGCATAGCCTTCTGAATAGGCAGAGAAATCGACAACCGACTGCTTGGAAAATTCCATACCACCGAGTACATCGATGTTGTGCTTGCCAATCTGGGTAACGTACTGGGCTGTGTTAGACCATGTCCAGTTAGTCTCATTGTTATTCGAGAGCGTTGTCTTGGCGATGTCATTGTTGACAATATCGGAATGATAAGTATTCGTCATCGAATTGATAAACGATGTCTTGAAATCCAAACCGAAGTTAGAACGCAGGGTCAATCCCTTGACAGGCTTCAATCTACGAAAGCATTACCGAAGATGCGCCAGTAGTCGAGGTGGTTGTTGCGGTTCTGATACTGCTCACGACAAGGGTTCTGACGGTCGGCCATACTACCCACAGGACCTGCGAAGGTCTTGCCATCTTCTTCGTAAACCGGAACGATGGAAGGCATCTTCAGGGCATTCTCCATCGGATGGCAATCTACCTGAGAGGTATAAGTCAAAGTCAAATTCTCACCTACGGTTACGATCTTGTTTAAATTCCAAGAGGTGTTCAAACGAGCTGAGATATTCTCGAAGTCGGTATATTTCAAGACACCCTCATTGTTCTTGTATCCCAAGGAGAACATAGCGCTATGCTTGTCATTGGCATGAGATACAGAGAGGTCGTAGTTCTGCGAGAAACCTGTGCGAGAGATTTCATCGAGCCAGTCGGTATCTGAGAATCGCATGGTCTTCTTGGCATTGATGTAGCCATCATATCGACCATTGATAGTATAGTTCTGATACTGGTTGGTAGCAGGATTCCAAACGGTGATTAGAGTTCCAGAGGCCGCATTCAAGTCGATGCCGTAATTGGCTGCATAAGCCACAGGATCGAGTCCATCGTTCAGGGCTGCCTGAGCCATCGCAGTAGCATACTGGCTGGAGTTCATCAGCTTCATCTTCGACTGGTTGGAATAGAACTGTGCAGTGAGGTTGGCAGAGAAGTCAACAGCCACCTTGCTACCCTTCTTACCTTTCTTGGTGGTGATGATGATGACACCATTCGATGCACGTGAACCATAGATAGAAGCCGAAGCGGCATCCTTCAACACCTGCATACTCTCAATATCATTTGTATTGAGGGTATTCAATGCCATAGTGGTAGGCACACCATCTATGATATAAAGAGGGTCCTGAGAAGAGTTGAAAGAACCGATACCACGAATACGCACGGTTCCTGAACCAATAGGAGAACCATCGGTAGTAACAGTCATACCAGGAACACGACCCTGCAAAGCACGCATCGGGTCTGTCTCTGAACTTGTCTTCAGGTTCTTGGTTGAAACCACAGCCACGGAACCGGTCAAGTCTGCCTTCTTCTGAGTGGTATAACCTGTTACAACTACTTCCTGCAAGTCGTTGGCATCTTCCTGAAGTGTTACCTCCATATTGTCTGAAGCCTTTACTTCTTGCGTCTTATATCCAATATAAGATATAACAAGTGTGGAACCAGGAGCACATTCTACATGGAAGTTACCATCGAAGTCGGTAACAGTACCGGTCTTAGTACCCTTAACCATGACAGACGCTCCAATGACTGTCTCACCGGCAGCATCCTTTACGATGCCATTTACATTTACCTGTTGTGCACTAGCTACGGTGCAAATAGCACAGAGCGCAGAGCTCATTAGTAATTTTGAAAGATTGTTCATACTATATTTAACATTTTAAGTTTCAAAAATTGTTATTGTTTGATTACTGCTGCAAAATTAGGCAAAGATTGGATATGAGAATAAAAAAAATCGTTCCTGCAACAATAATTATGTTACATGAAACGATTTTCGAATCTTACGCCACGATTTTAAAATACTTATTTTAAAGGAGTTAGAAAACTATTTCTTTTTAGATGCCTGTTCATTTCTAAAATCGGTAGGAAGAACTCCAAACTGCTTCTTGAAACAGGAAGAGAAATAGCCCGGTAACGCAAAGCCTACTTCTGCCGAAACTTCAGAGATTGTCTTGTCTGTTTGCTGCAAGAGGGTATAGGCTCTCTGCAGGCGCATCTCTTTCAGGAGCTCGGCAGGCGTTTTTCCTGTCATAGCCTTCACCTTGCGATAGAGCTGTACTTTACTCAACTGCATCTCGGCTCCCCAATCATCCATCTTCATATCAGCATTGCCCATATTCTCAAGAATCTTCTTCTTGAAACGATCCATGAAGTAACGATCACTCTCATCCAGATGATTCAGTTCAGCAGCCCAGCCCTCCTTGTTCTCGATGAATCCACGAGCCACGGCTTTCTGTTTCTGCAGCTTCTTTCTATATTCCTTATATATATAGCAGATGACAAAGAGCAGAACCAGAACTATAACAAAGGCGACCACAAGCATCCATTTCTGAATACGGGAAACCTCTGAATAAGAATCAAGACTGTTAGAAATCTGATCCAGATTCTTCACCTTGGCTTCCAGATCCTGATATTGCAGAGCGATGGCATCGCAGTTTTCAGAGGTAGCAAGAAATGATTTCATCACATTATCCTTCTTATAGGGTTTACCCTGAAGGATATTCATCGCCAATTCCATAATCTTTTCGCCCTGGGTAGGATAGACATAAGAAGCTGCAAACTGTCCTCTCTTCACTCTATCCACTCCTTCCCATTCTCCAGGCAATCCATCAATGCCTACTATCAGCATCTGCTTATCAATGCCTCGTCTCTCTGCTTCCAGAAAGGCTCCTATGGCACCCAAGTCGCTATGTCCGAACACGCCATCCGCATGTCCGCCTTTATCCAGATATTGCTTAAACAACTCCTGGGCCCGCTCCATCTTCCAGTTACTGTCCAGAGTAACCACCTTGATTCCCGGATAATTCTTCATCACCTCGTGGAAACCACGATGGCGCTCAATGACAGGGGAAGCATCCTTCAAGCCCGTAATCTCAACAACGGTACCTTTTCCATCCAGTTTACTGGCAAGAAAGCGGGCTACTTCCCTACCCGCTTCTACATTATCGCCACCGATGGAAGCTGTATAATGTGGTATCTTTACCTTTCTGTCGAAGAGGATAACCGGGATATGCGCACGATAAGCTCGCTCGATGGCAGGTGTTACATCATTCACGTTATCTGGAGCAACAACGATCAGATCTACCTTCCTAGCTATCATACTGTCTATCTGGCGAGCCTGGCGCTTCCCGTCATTCTCTGCCGTGGCAAACAGCAAATCCACATTCTTATATTGATACTGCGCCAGTCGCATCTCATTATTCACCTTCTCGCGCCAAACTCCGCTGCAACATTGCGACACACCAATCACCATCTTCTTCTGGGTGCATGAATCCAGAAGAAGAAGCATACTACTAAGTAATACTATTAATATAATATAGAGTCTTTTCATTAATTTCATACTTCTTCCATCCGTTTAAGTTCCCACCCCTCAAACTGCATGATGATGAGATGGAGTTTTGTGCCTTGGCGCAAAGCCTCAACCCTTGGAGCCTCAGCATATCGATGAATCTGTTCTACAGCCTCACACCACTGTTTCTCGGCCTTGGTCATAGGCTTGCCATCTTCCGTGAACTCACCTTCAACTATCGCAGAGAAATCTTTCTTCGAAAGAACCTTCAACTCCAGGATGTAGCTATGCTGACTGGCATAATGGGTAAGGTCTGGCAAAAGGAAGAAATCACAATAGCCATGATTCAACTCCAACTCTGGAGCCGTGATATAATAATCATTCAGATTCAGATAAGCCATGAAGAATCCCTGCAGGTTTCGCTCAGCCTCAATGCCATCACGCACCGATGAAACCTTGGCATAGGCATCTGCCATGAAGCGCAATCCTTCTTCCCACTTACCATCGTATGCCATATCATAATAGTAATCGGTGAGCTGGTTGACATCCACATAAGCCTTTGCCTGATACTCCTCTTCCAGATAGCCATAATACTGCTTGCGGACATTATTGTTCGGAATGCCCAAAATGAGCTTGGAACCACGAGTTCCCTTGATGGTCAACATGCCATAATAGAACAGAAGACTTGGGAATATCTCTGCCTTTGGAATCTGATACGCAGAAAACGACTCATAAAGCTGGGTAACAATCTGCTCCTCTTCTGCTATCTTGCGGATAATGCCCTTACGCTCTCCATCCAGCTTGTCAAACTGCAAGAGTTTCTTCATCTTGCCGTAATCGGTACGGGTATTCGGGTCTATCATCTGACGAGGAGAACATCCGTAATCCATGTAATTACGAAGGTAATAAAGAACCATATCACAATTAAACATACGAGTTTTCTTCTTCAATGCTTCTTCTGCAAAGCAATAATTGTCATACCATGGCTTCATATCATTGACGATGGCATCAATATCACTATCAGCAGGAATACTACCATGCTCCTTATAATAGGTAAACATCTCCACCACATCAGTGGTAGAGAAGCCCAGCATCTCATCAAACTCCGGCTTGATAGAAATGTTCCAACCTATATTGAATCCACTCGTCACATCATCCAGGGTTACAGGGCTCACACCCATCATGAAGATACGCTCAAAATTACCCTTGAACTTCTTGAAGACATCACGATAAAATCCATCGGCATGGGTTATTGCATGATATACTTTCTCACCACGTTCGTTGAGAATGACATTCGTGAAATTGTCATACTCATCGATGATGAGATACAGATGATACTGGTGCGCCTTGGCTGCCTTGAATATCAGTTCCATCTTTTCCTCGAAATCTTCCTGCGCCAGGATTTCTTCCATCTCTGCCTGATAATATTCTGAGTATTGACGGACAAAAGCATCGAGGTTGATGCTGAGATAAGAATTAAACTTCGTCTCTAGCTTATCGATATTACCCGTAATCTGGGAGAAATCTAGGAACAGCACCTGATACTTTCCCTGCAAAGGAGTAGGATGCTGACCTATCCACAGATTTCCAAAAAGACTCTGGAACTTATGGCTCTGCGTACAGTCATAGTAAGAATAGAGCATACTCAAGAATATGCTCTTACCAAAACGACGAGGACGGATGAAGAAGAGATTGCGAGGCTGCTTCTCCAGCTCCGGGATAAACATCGTCTTATCCACATAATATAGATTCTGCTCTATTACCATAGCAAAATCTGCCACCCCATAAGGTACTAGTTTTACTTGCTGTTCCATCATGATCTATCTTTTAAAAGCTTATCTGTGTGCAAAGATAGCATAAAAAAACGAAAAAGCCACAGTTTGCGTTTACAAACTGCGGCTTTTATTATATTTTATCCGAAACACACGATTTTACGTGATTACAAACCGAGCTTATGAACCTTCAGGTTCTTGAACTCAGCCTTGCCACCCTGAGTGTAAAGCTTCACATTCTCGTATGGAGCTACAGGGAACACGAGGTTGGTCATGGCGATACGACCGCCATCTACGAAGAGCTCTACAGATGACTTATCTACGAAGATATCAACATGATAAGTCTTCTTGCCATCCTCGCAAAGACTCAACGGAGCCCAGGTAGCCAGGGCGAAATCGTTCTTGTAGTTGATGGAATTGGCGATGCGGGCAGGCTCCTTACCTTCTGCTGCACGCTGCTTGTCCCAAGCCAACTCGATATCGTGAGGAACTGCCTGCTTGCCGAAATCGGTCAAACCGCTCTCGGTTCTATCCATTACCACCTTGCCCTGCTTCATATCGAAGTAAATCAGGGTGCGCTCACGCTTGTTGTTTGAAATCTCAATACCGGCAATGCCGTTGGCATCTGGAGTTACATCTGCCTCAATCTCGAAAGCTCCCTCCATATTGGCAGCAACACCAGCAAACTCCTTGGTATCAGCAACAGAAGCATCAGTCAAATCCTTGGTTTCCTTTCTCAAAGCATATACTTCAGGAGCTACATTTTCAGAAACATAATACTTGCCATTCTTCTCGTAGAGTTTCAACTCTCGAGGCAATCCGTTGGCACCACGATTCTGCTTGAACGGAGTAAGGTTGGCATACTGCCAGTTGCTCATCCAGGTGATACCCAGAACTCGGTCGCCTGTGTTTGAGAAGGTAACGGTAGCATAGTGATCCTTACCCCAATCGAGCCACTTTACTTCGTTGGCATCAGGACAAGTAAACTTCTTGCCATCGAAATCGCCTACGAAATACTCGGTAGCGCTGCCACCAAACCAGCAGCCAGGGTTGATATTCATCGTCATCACCCACTTCATCTTCTTCTTATCACCATTTACAGGCAACTGGAAGAAGTCTGGGCACTCATACTGACATGGCTGCTGACCCAAACCCTTGCCGAAAGCGCTTACATAAGTCCACTTCTTCAAGTTCTTTGACTTATAGAAACGGGTCTCCTTATCAGCAGAAACAATCATATACCAGCATTTTCCCTTCTCATACCAGAACACCTTAGGGTCACGGAAGTCCTTCAAGCCATCGAATGGAGTCAACACTGGGTTGCCCTCGTACTTGGTAAAGGTACGACCATTGTCATTGCTATAAGCGATGCACTGCACCTCATCATGGTTTACACTACTGTTGTTGGTATAGATGGCGATGATGGCATTCTTGCCGAAACCTGCCGTATTCTTCTTATCCACAACCGAACTACCAGAGAAGATATGACCTACAGGGTCGCGGGCGATGGCTGGATCGAGGTGTTCCCAATGAACGAGGTCCTTGCTTACAGCATGTCCCCAGTGCATATTGCCCCACTTGCTTCCGTATGGGTTATACTGGAAATAGAGATGATACTCACCATCCTTATACACCATTCCGTTAGGGTCGTTCATCCAACCATAAAGCGGAGTGAAGTGATAAGATGGGCGATAGTAATCGGTATTGGTGGTGTCGAATGTATCGCTGAGCTTGAGCAAGTTGAGTGCCAAAGCATCCTTCTTCAGACCAAGAATCTTGACTGTAGGAGTCTTACCCTTGCCCAAAGCAAAAGGCACATAGTAATCAGAACCATTCTGAGCCAGGCGAACGTCCATCCAGGTATCATCCTTAGAACCTGTATCGAGCAAAACCTGAGCCTCATCCTTCTCTTCCTGGATAGGGAGAAGAAGATACTTGGTAGGATTCTCCACCTTGATGATAGTAGTATCACCCTTGTGTTCGATGTTCATCTTCTGTGCAAAAGCAGAAGTGGTAGCTGATGCCATCAATATGAGGCAGGCAGCCTTTGTAATCATTGAATTGGATTTCATGATTTTTTCTTTTTTAAATTGTTAGCGTTATTGTTTAAAATTCTGCTGCAAAGGTAAGGATAAAGCAGGAATTATCATATAAATCTCGTTTCATCCGATACAAAAAATCGTTCATGCAACATCTTTTGCAGTGCATGAACGATTCTTTTCCTCACATCTCCTTGGAGGCAACAAGACTATACTTCCCCCATCAGCCATTTCAACGCATTGATTCGCTTGATACCATCATAATCTGCCGTCGGGTCTTCATCGAGCGTCAAGATATACTTGGGATATTGGTCCTTGATTTGCTGAAGCGAAGCGAGTTCGCGCTTCAAGGTCTTCTCATCCCTTACCGTTGCAGCTACCTGATAATAGGTTAAGTCATTCTCGTCGATAGCAACAAAATCAACCTCCAAATTATCCATCTTGCCTATATACACTTTCTTCTGCCGACGCAAGAGTTCCAGAAAAACGATATTTTCCAAAATGCGCCCTGCATCAAAAGAGCGAGAGCCAAGCAACATACGTCGCAAACCAATATCCACCAGATAGTATTTTCCCAAAGTTTTGAGGAGTTGCTTACCCTTGATGTTATATCGCTTCACTTCATACAAGAAGAAAGACTCGCAAAGGGTTGACAGGTATTTCTCCACGGTCTTTTGGTCAATCTTTCGCCCATCAGCCGACATCAAGTCTGCAATACGTTTCGTCGAGAGAATATTGCCGATATTATCTGCCGTAAAACGTATCACGCTCTCCAACATCATCACATCAGAAAGTTTATTTCGACTCATGATGTC
Source organism: Prevotella sp. AM34-19LB (assembly GCF_003468525.1). NCBI lineage: Bacteria > Pseudomonadati > Bacteroidota > Bacteroidia > Bacteroidales > Prevotellaceae > Prevotella > Prevotella sp. AM34-19LB. The sequence continues at coordinate 133,303 of NZ_QSIG01000004.1, forward strand.
CTTTACCACTATCGTATTGTAAACAGCATTCAAGTAATCGCTAATCTCATTCGCCGTATCCAACTCCAATGTATATGGGAAACTGCTCTTGCTCACATATTCTATATATGTCTGTGAAAGATGGTCCGTACCACCGATACCTTCCGCATACTCCTTGAAAGACAACGGAAGCATCGCAATCTCTACATACCTACCAGACAAGAGTGTAGCTATCTCGCTAGAAAGCATGTAGGCATTCGAACCCGTCACATACAAATCAACTGTTGGCTTCAAATTAAGACTATTGATGATATCCGGAAAATCCGTGACATGCTGTATCTCATCAAAAAAGATGTAAGTCATCTTATCTTGCTGGATCAAAGGTTTGACATAAGAATACAGTTTTCTTGGGTCTCGCAATTCAAAATAGTCATAGTCCTCAAAATTGAGATAGATGATTTGCTCTTGCGTTACTCCATGAGCTATCAGCCAGTCACGATAAATCTCCATAATGGTCGATTTACCACAACGGCGGATGCCTGTTATCACCTTGATAAGCTTTTTATCCTTGAAAGCTATCAGCTTTTGCAGATAGTTATGTCGTTCTATTCTCTTCATTTTTGTATTTTTACATGTCACGCTGCAAATATACATATTTTTTAGGAATCTACATACTAAAAGTGCGATTATTTAGAAAGTTTTAGGAATTGATTCCTAAAACTTTTCTTTTACGGACGTTTTTAGGAAGACAAACAAGAAAAAGGCAGCACTATACATTATTATATAGTACTGCCTTATCTTATTATGTTTGAACTAATTAGAACTTCAGCGAAGCTGTGAATTCTACTGTGAATGGACGGAGATAGCTACCCGTCATAATCTGGTTCTTGATTCCCTTAGCCTCATCCTTGGTAATCAGCTCGGCACCTGCGATACTACCCTTGGCACCAGTCTGGTTGAGGAAGTTGACTACGGTGCAGCCGAGAGCCAAGCGCTTGGTTGCCTGCCAGTTCAAGCCTCCGAAAGTCTCCCAGTGACCGTTGAAGTAATATGCCTCGTTGATGTTGGCGTAGGTCTTGCTGAAGTAACGGAAACTGGTCCAGAGCTTAATGTCCTTGGTAATCATGTAGCTAGGATCTAACTCGATGAGAATCTGAGGAATCTCGGCTACGATATTACCTGTGGCATTGATGTTGCCAACATAGCCATCGCTGAAGGTGATGCTAGTTTCATACTTCTTGTAAGTTGGCTTCTGATAAGTGAAGAGGAAGTGGAAATCGAATCCCTTGAAAGGATGAGCCACAGCATCGGTTGTCCAACCCCATGTCTGGATATCGTAAGTCATTGGCGCAGCCTTGATCTCCCTGCCATGCTGCAGGTTCAGAGTTGAGTTGTTGTTGGTCTTTGAGATGTAAGAGAACAACGATGTCAAACTCAGCCAAGAGTTGTTGTAGTAGATACCTGCACGACCGAGTGGCACAGAAATCTTACCTGTATTTGGCAATGTAGCTGGAGCAAAGGCCTCGAACTTAGGATGCTGCACAATGTAAGTGAAATCGCCCGTGAAGCCGAAGTTATCGGTCAACTTATAGGTTGCTGCTACAGAGAAATCGTAGTTCAACCAGTTGTAACTCAAGTCTGCTGGTGCAATCTTAGTACCATCTGCTGCCGTAGCACCGAGATGGTAATCTGTGAAACGACCAACAAAATCACCCTGCGCATTCTTCACTGCTGCGTTTTCACCCTTCAGCTTCTGCCACTCCAGACGGGCACCATAGTAGAGATTCAACTTGTTGGTGACATCCCAATCGTGGGTGAAGTAGAGAGCCAGTTTGTTTTCGCTTCCCTTGTAATACTCAGAGGCGTTCTTGTTGAAATCGTAGAAATAGCTGTTGCGCTGGTTAGCATCCCAGACACGCAACGCATAACTGCCATCAGATGGAACGCTCTGATCATACATGGTTGTATTTGAGCAATAATCAATATGGTAGAACCACTCGTTCACGCCAAGGCGGAAGGTGGAAGTTCTGAATTTCTTGCTGAGTTCGGTGGTGAAGAGAGCCTCATCGATGGTTCCGGAATTGAGGCAAGACATACGGGTCTGCACATACTGACCATCGTAAGACTTGGTTTGTCCATCAATATCACGATACATATAATTATATACGCCCTTATTGGCATCGCTCTTCAAATCGATGATAGACATCGGAGTCTGATAAACCATCGCACCGCGAGAATGGTCGTACTTTAGGGTTGCCTTCCAGTTCAAACCGTTGTCAAAGCGGTAGTTGTTCATCAAGGTCACCTCACTTGCCTTGTTCAGACAGGCATCGTAGAGAGAGGTCTGCTCCAGTTTTCCGGTACACATATTGCGATAAGTCATCTCGTTATCAATAGGAAGATAAGAGGTGGTTCCGAGCTTGAAATCGCCATACTCCTTTACGCTTCCATCGCCTACATAAATGAATGGAGCACTCTGGGTGGCATAGTTATATACATTATGACTGTTGGCATACTTATACATAGCGGTAAATTCACCACGGTTGCCGTTATACTTCTTGGTGAGGAGCGCCTTATAAATCTGAGTACGGTCCTGATAAGGAGTTGACTTAATCTTGAAGGTTCCTGGGTCGAAATCCTGATACATGTTAAAGCTGTAATACCAGTCGCTTCCCAAATCGCCATTCATATTCAAAGAGAATTCCTGCAATCCGAAGTGATTGCTCTTATAATTCAGCGTACCATTGAAACCTTTCTGTCCCTTCTGAGTGAAAGAGTTCACGGCATAACCGATATTACCGGTAGTGATAGCTGTCTCTGCAATCTTGAGCAAACCCTGATGGCTCAAACTTGCATCGCCACGCCAGATGGTATTCACAGAGTGAGGATTGGTTGCATAAGTAACAGGCAATCCATTCTCCAATACATTGACGTCGGCAGAAGGCAAGCCTATCTGAATCTCACGAGGACCATTCGCACTGGCTGCATTGAGCATCACATTACGATTACCCTCTTCCTTAGCATTCTCATCTTGTGCTAAAGCTGCTGTAACATTAACTAATGAAAGTGCAAGCATCATGGCTGCGCTCTTTCCGTTCAAAAAGTTGATCATAACTTTATTCGTTTAATTTTGTTAGCATTATTGTTTTGAGTCGAGTAAGTGGAGGGAGTTTCACCCTCCCTTCTCTCGGAACCGTGCTTGACAGTCTCCCATCACACGGCTCTTCGTACTTAACTCTTTTGTTTCTTAGTTTATATTCTTTATTAACCTAGACGTGGATAGGGTACAAATCCCTTCACCCAGTGTGAAAACTCATTTCTGTTATGTGCCGCATATTCTACAAGCCATTCATATGCTCTGCCTAACTTCTTACCCTTGGAGAAGCGTTTGTACTTACGCATCACCCAACGGGTTAGTCGTTCATTGATGTAATTCAACACCTTGCGGAACTCAGACCTACCAAACTTCATATAGTAGTTCATCCATCCACTAATCTGCGTATCAACTTCATTGCTTATATCTAGCAGACAAGCAAAAGTCTTACGATTCAGTTTCCAAGCCCTTACGGCTTCTTTAATCCTCTTCATCGACTTCCTGCTTATTGCAGGGAGAAAAGCAGTAAAGTTTTGACCCGTCTTTCTGTTTCTTGCACCTCTAGGTCTGAAGGTAAAGCCTAGAAAGTCAAAGGAAGTATGCTCCGAGTCACCTCTTCGATTGCTATCCTTACAATAGACTATCTTTGTCTTCTCCTCATTCAGTTTCAATCCACATTCTTCAAAGCGTTTCATTAGAACAGCTTTCAAGAACTGGGCTTGCTTCTCCGATACGCAGTGGCAGATGGTGTCATCAGCATAACGCTCGAACGGAATCGTTGGATAGTTACGCGACATCCATTCATCAAAGACGTAATGAAGGAACAAGTTTGCCAGAACCGGACCTATCACAGAACCTTGGGGAACTCCCATCGTTCGCTCTATCACTTCACCTTTCAATGTCTGATAGGGAACTTTGAGCCATCGCTCAATATATAGAAGTACCCATTTCTCCCCTGTATGCTTGCGGACAGCCTTCATCAGCAATTCATGATTGATTGTGTCGAAGAACTTACTGATGTCCATATCAAGCACCCAGGGATTCACATAGCAGCGCTCCTTAGCCTTGGCTACGGCTTGGTGCGCTCCCTTACCTGGACGATAGCCATAGGAATCTTCCTTGAAAATAGGTTCAAGTATAGGAGTCAGTACTGATACTACTACCTGCTGCGCTATTCTATCTTCAATAGTTGGTATGCCCAGAGGGCGAGTTCCACCATTGGATTTTGGTATTTCTACCAGCTTCACCGCTTTGGGAAAGTAGCAACCAGAGCTCATGCGATTCCATATCTTATAAAGGTTCTTGGACATTTCTTTATCAAATGTCTTTTGGTCAACCTTGTCGATACCCGCACTACCCTTGTTTTCCTTCACCTTGTGGTAAGCTTCCCACACCAATCGTTTGTCTATTACAAAAGGTTTTGCCTCGTTCATTGTTTCATCCTCAATTTCTTAAGTTGGACTTTAAATTTGGCTAAGCACGCTACCCCCTTCGCTCCATCCCCATTACAGAGACTTCAACACTACTACAAGGTAGTCCGCCACAGACATGGACATCGGTACTTTCTGCCTTGCGTTTAACGGCTCTCAGCATTTTCCCTTGGCATTCCATGCCTATTTCTCCTGTTCCTCCAAAGAGCCCATGTCAAGTTCATGCCACCTTTACACCGCACACCCAGCAGACAGTAAACAGGTTTCCTCTGCCATTATCCCAAGATGTAGAAAAGACCTTGGTTCTGATGTGACTTGCTAATTTTGCTAACGATGCTTCATCAATGGTTCACTTGCGTTCATCTCCTTGACACATACCTTGCCAACCTTACGGAAGGCTTTCAATTGTCGTTCACTACCCGTCTGTTTCCATCAGAGCAGCACAAAGTGGTTTGCAATCAGCACCTGCATGCCGAATGCAGTGGGTCTTCCACCATCTCTTTAGAAGTTACGACAGAAATCTATCAGATATAGCCAATATCAGACTTCATTCTGTCTCAGGACACACT